>JAFRJF010000194.1 GCA_017432405.1 Clostridia bacterium
ATAACGTGTAACTATATATTCTAATATTGACAAAAAAATAACGCTCCACTCGGCGTTTTCTCTGTCTTGCTTGCTTACTTGCTGTCAAACACCCGGGACGGAAGAACCGTCCCCTTGTCCCATTAAGGTGCCGTCTCCTTGTGCGCCCCCGGTGTTCGTCTGTGATAATTAACGCAATCAGTATCCCCGCGCGATTGACACGCCCGTGCGGGCAATACTACAATGTAAGTTGTGATTTTTATACAGGGGGATATTGCCATGCGCGGGCCAATCTGATATCCGGCTTCGGTTGACGGAAATAGCAAAGCGAGAAACGAGGAGGAAAAGACCATGTCCCATCCCGAATTGCAGGCCGAGGTGGCGCGCAGGCGCACCTTCGCCATCATTTCCCACCCCGACGCCGGCAAGACCACGCTGACGGAGAAGCTGCTGCTGTACGGCGGGGCCATCCGCCTGGCCGGCTCCGTCAAGGCCCGCAAGACCGCCCGCCACGCCACCAGCGACTGGATGGAGATCGAGAAGCAGCGCGGCATCTCGGTCACGTCGTCGGCGATGCAGTTCGACTACAACGGCTATCGCATCAATATACTGGACACCCCCGGCCACCAGGATTTCTCCGAGGACACCTACCGCACCCTCGTGGCGGCGGACAGCGCGGTCATGCTGATCGACAACGCCAAGGGCGTGGAGGAGCAGACCGTGAAGCTGTTCAAGGTCTGCCGGCTGCGCTCGATCCCCATATTCACGTTCATCAATAAGATGGACCGCACCGGGCGCGACCCCTTCGAGCTGATGGAGGACATCGAATCGGTGCTGGGCATCCGCTCCTGCCCGGTGAACTGGCCCATCGGCATCCACGGCGATTTCAAGGGCGTCTACCACCGGGACACCCGGCTTATTGAACTCTACTCCGGCGGCGACCACGGCCAGGGCCAGGTCAACGTGGAGACCGTCTCCATCGACGACCCGGAATGCCCCGCGAAGATCGGCCAGACCTACTACGACAAGCTGGTGGAGGACATCGAGCTGCTGGACGTGGCCGGGGACGAGTTCGACCTTGAAAAGATACTGGCCGGGCAGCTGACGCCGATGTTCTTTGGCTCGGCCACCAACAACTTCGGCGTGGAGCCGTTTTTGAACCGCTTTTTGACCTACACCAAGTCCCCCACCCCCCGGGTGGCGGAGGAGGTCGGCCCCATCGACCCCGCGGACGAGAAGTTCACCGGCTTCATCTTCAAGATCCAGGCCAACATGAACCCGGCCCACCGGGACCGGCTGGCCTTCATGCGGGTGTGCAGCGGCGTGTTCGAAAAGGGCATGACCGTGTGGCACTCCTCCACGAACAGCCGCGTCAAGCTGGCCCAGCCCCAGACCTTCATGGCCCAGGAGCACGAGACGGTGGAGACCGCCTATCCCGGCGACATCATCGGCCTGTTCGACCCCGGCATCTTCCGCCTGGGCGACACCATCTGCACCGGTTCCCCCGTGCGCTACAGCGGCATCCCGCTGTTCGCCCCCGAGTTCTTCTGCCGGGTCAGCCCCGAGGACAGCATGAAGCGCAAGCAGTTCCTGAAGGGCATCAACCAGCTCTCCCAGGAGGGCGCGATCCAGACCTTCAAGCGCCCCAACATCGGCCGGGAGGAGATGATCGCCGGCGTGGTGGGCGTGCTGCAAATGGACGTGCTGGAGTACCGCCTGAAGGGCGAGTACGGCGTGAACATCACCCGCGAAAACCTGCCCTTCCGCTTCGTGCGCTGGGTGGTGGAAACCCCCAAGCCCCTGGAAAAGCTGCGCCTGACGAGCACCACCGCCATCGCCGAGGACCGCGTCGGCCGCCCGGTGCTGATGTTTGAAAACGAGTGGAGCATACGTCTGGCCGGCGAAAACAACGAGGGCCTGGTGCTCGCCGAGACCGCGGACCGGATGTCAGCCGACGAGATGGAATAATAAAAAGTAAAATGGCTGGCACCCCAAAGCCTTCCCCTCTGGGGAAGGTGCCCCCGCAAGGGGGCGGATGAGGTCCCCGCACGATGCGCCTCGCGCGTCTGTTGCAATAAAGGCGCGAAACTCATCCTCAAAGGACCTCATCCGTCTTGCCGCTTCGCGGCAATCCACCTTCCCCAAAGGGGAAGGCATTTGGAGAGTGTTCCACCTATGTTGACAGCGTTGCCCCAAGGGGGAAGGCTCGATGGCGGCAGATTGCGACACGAAGTTAGTCCTTTAGGTTCGCCGCTACATAACCGCGCGGCAACCGCCATCCCTAATCCCTAAGCCCTAATCCCTACTCCCTCAAACCCCACCCCTACACGCCGAAAAGAGGTAATACCCTTGAATACAGTTCGCAACGATCTCCGC
>JAFRJF010000195.1 GCA_017432405.1 Clostridia bacterium
CAGCCTGCCGAGGAAGAGCAGCCCGCCGAAGCCGAGCAGCCCGCGGAAACCCAACAGCCTTCCCCAGCGACCGAAGGGAGCGATTCAGGGGAAGGTGGCGCGGCGCAAAGCGCCGTGACGGAAGAGGTCGTTTCCCCTGAAGGAATAGTTGCCGAAGAAGATCAAGAACAGCCCGCCGAGCCAGAGCAGCCCACCGGCGAAGCCACCGAAGAAGAAGCTGCCGAGGGCGAACCCACAGCCGAAGGCGAATCCACCGTAGAGGAACAGGCCCAGCAGCCCGCCGACGAATCCACAGAAGAAGAAACGCCCATTGAGGAACCCGTGGAAGCGGAGGGCGAAGCCATCCAGCCGGTCAGCGTAGTATTTGACGCCATGCCCGAGACGGCTGCGGTGACGGTCTACCCCGCCGCCACGGAGGAAGTCCCCATTCCCGAGGCCATCCCCGCGCAGGCGGACGGCTCCTTCGCGCTGCTCCCCGGCGAATACACCTACAGCGCCGGGGCGGAGGGCTATGCTTCCATCGAAAACGCGCCCTTCACCGTGACGGGCGACGAGCAGCCGCTGCTGCTGTCCTTTGCGCTGGAAGCCCAAGGCTCCCTCCCCGAGGGAGCTGTCGAGCGCAGCGAGACTGAGGGAGTCGAGCCGGAACCCGCAGCGTTTGAGCAGTCCATGACGGTGAACGGCGTGGTGGTCACGGTGAAGGCGGAGCCGGGCGTGTTCCCGGCGAACGCGGCGCTTTCAGTGAAGCGGGTGCCGGTGTACAGGCAGCGGCAGGCGGACGCCGCCGTGGAGGAAGTGCGCGACGAGGATCAGAACGTCGCCGTTTCCTACACCTTCGATATCAAGGTCATCAATCCCGATACGGGCGAGGAATACCAGCCCGCCGAGGGGCAGACCGTGAACGTGTCCTTTGCCCTTGCTGAGGTGGCCGACGAAAACCTGACCACCAATGTCTATCACGTCACCGAGGAAAAGGGTGAGCTGACCGCCGAGGCGCTGGATGTGACCACCGAGGTCACCCCGGAAACCGGCGAAGAGACCACCGCCACGGTGGAGACAGACGGCTTCTCGATCTATCAGGTGGAGTTTACCTATAATAAGCTGGAGTACGTCCTCCCCGGCAACACATCCGTCGCCATGTCCGAAATCCTGTCGGCCCTCGGCCTGTCCGGCGAGGTCACGGCGGTGGAGGTCAGCGACACGAGCCTGTTCTCCGCCTCCGACGAGAGCGGCGAATGGGTCGTCACCGCCCACCGGGCGTTCTCCACCACCGAGTGGATGAAGGTCACCATCGGCGGAGTGGCGTATGAGATCACCGTGACGGACGATCAGGAGACTTATACCATCACCATCGACATGGGTGGCCACGGTGACAACCTGACCGCAGAGGCAGCGGCGGATACGCATCTTCATGAAGCAGTTGAAAACGCTGTGTGGAATCAGTATGGAGAGCAAGGTCCCACAGCAGAGGGCTATCAATTCCAAGGCTTTTCCTTGACGCAATTAGGCGAAAACCCGACCGGGGATCAAATCGGCTCCGCGGAAGGAGATTATGGCGGTGCGACCGTCACCGGCGATACCACGGTCTATGCCATCTGGAGTAAGCTCTACACAGTCACCATCAATATGCAGGGCCACGGCGGCGAAAACCGCACCGTTCAGGCGGCGGGCGGCGCGTCGCTTGAAAGCGCGGCCGGCAGAGCCTTCAATTGGGAAAACCCCACAGCCGACGGCTATGATTTTGCGTGCTTCTCTACAACGTCTATGGCTGACAATCCGAGCGAGGAAGCGGTGCGTGCAGCGATGGAAGCCATCCATAACACCGTTGTTTCCGAGACGAATACCACGGTCTATGTGGTCTGGCGCGAGCTGTGCAGCGTGACCATCAACATGCAGGGTCACGGGACTGACCAAATCGTGCAGATTGGAAAGGGCCTGCCGCTGTATACGGCAACAATCAGGGCTTTTAACGGCCAGTATCCCACGGCGGAGGGCTATGAATTCGCGGGCTATTCCCTGAACGAAATGGCGGATGATCCCGATCCCGATGCGATGCACAACGCGGAAGAAGACTTCCATAGCGCCACTGTTTCCGGAAATACCACGGTCTATGTCGTGTGGCGTTCCATCAATTACGGCATCACCATCCCGCAGATCGACAACGGCACGGTGACCGCGAAGGTGGGCGAGACGGAAAACGCCACCACCGCGCACTATGGCGATACCGTCACCCTGACTGTCGCCCCGGCGGCGGGCTACGCTCTGGTTGACAACTCCGTGACCGTCACCTATAGCGACGGAAACGGCCAGGCGCAGACCGTTGCGCCCACGCAGGACGAAAACGACCCGGCCAAATACGCCTTTACCATGCCCGCCTACGATGTCACCGTCTCGGCGGCCTTCAAGCGGATATATACCGTCACCATTGCGGAGGGCATCGAACACGGTACGGTGACCGCCGACAAGACGTCCGTCGCCGAAGACGCTGAGGACAAGACCGTCACCCTCACCGTCGAACCGGCGGCGGGCTACGCGCTGGACAGCCTGACCTATACCCAGGATGGCAGCGAGACGCCCGTGACCATCGAAAACAACACCTTCACCATGCCTGCGGGTAACGTGACCGTGAACGCGGTGTTTGCGAAGCTCTATGCCTTGAACCTCCCTGTTGGCGAGCCCTACGGCTCGGTGACCGCTTTTGTGAACGGCGCGGAAGCGACCGAGGCCAGAAGTGGGGAAACCGTTTCTCTGGTATTCACGTTAAATGAGGGCTACCAGATCCAGTACGCCTTCCCGTCGCCGGTCACCGCCTTCTATACCCTCGATGGTACAGAAAAAAAGAAAGACGCCTATAGCGAGAGTGGAAATACCTATACCTTTACCATGCCCGCAGCTGATATTTCTTCCTGGAGAGTACTGAATGGGCGCAGCATCTGCACAGTCTGGTTCGACCCGGACAACGAAGGAACGCATTCGCAGAATAACGTTTACTACGGAGACAGCGTTGGCTGCCCCGACGACCCGTCGAAGGAGGGCTTCCGCTTCCTCGGCTGGTATCAGGTGCTCGGCGAGAGCCTGGCGGACGCTCCTTTCGATTTTGAAATGTCCATAACCGGAGACATCACCCTTCGGGCGAAATGGGAGCAGCTCTACGCCGTTGTCATCGACGGGAACATCACCGGCGGCACGGTCTCGGCGGATAAGGAGACCGCCGCCGAGGACGAAACCGTCACATTGACCGTCGAACCGGCGACGGGCTACGCGCTGGACACCCTGACCGTGATGCAGGGCGAAACCCCCGTGACCGTGACGAACAACCAGTTCACCATGCCCGCGGGGGACGTGACCGTTTCGGCCACGTTCAGGCAGGTGTACGCCGTCACCGTGCATTGTTACAGCCTCGGCGCGACGCTGAGCGCCTCGGTGAACGGGCAGGCCGTCGCCCTGGCTGACCCGGTGGACAATGAGACGACCCTGCTGGCCGGAGAGGGCGAAACCGTCACCCTGACCGCGACCCCCAACGACGCATATCGGATTGATTCCTTCAACGTATATACGACGGCGAATGGTGTTTTTGTAGATTACACGGATGCGGACGGAGATAACGGCGCAAAGACGGTCACCTTCACCATGCCCGACGAGGCGGTGAACGTCCACATCAATATTACCAGCAATGAGATCCGCAGCGAGGCGATCTATGACGGCGAAACGGTGCTGTTTGCCGCGACGCCGGACGTGAATCCGGCCAAGGCGGGCACCGAGATCACCCTGACCATCACGAAGGATGACGCCGTAACGCTGGAGTCCCTGACCCTCAGCTACTGGGACGACGCGCAGGGTGAAGTCAGACGAGCTCTGGAGCCGGTCAACGGCGTCTGTTCCTTCACCATGCCGAACGCCTCGGTGGACATCCTCCCCGTGGTTCGCCTGACGGGAAGGAACTATCAAATCGACCGGTCCGGCCTGCCCGACGGGGTGAAGGTCGCGGTGGTTTGCGCCAGGGACGAAGGCTATATGAGCCTCGTGGAGGCGACCACCGCCAACGCGGGCGACACCGTGCGGGTGTATACCAACGGCGCGACGCTGGAAGGCTTCACGGTGACCGGCGCGGATGAGCAGCCGATCCAAGCGACCAAGATCGAGGATTGGGGGGACGTTTACTACACCTTCACCATGCCCGCCCAGGCCGTGACCCTGACCGGCACGGCGGCCTACAACATCCAACTGCCCAACTGGTTGGAGCATGGCAGCCTGTCCGTCGCGGTGAACGGCACAGTGCAGACGCCGGATGAGAATAATAAAACCGTGATCGCCAAGCCGGGCGACAGAATCACCGTCACCGCCACGCCCGACGAGGGCTATCGGCTGACGCGGCTGAGCTATTACGGAAATGGCGGCGACACAGCCTACGGGAAAAGAGGCAGCGTCGAAGCTGAAGGCACCCCCATTGAGAGCGGCGTAGCCTTCGACATGCCCGAC
Organism: Clostridia bacterium; assembly: GCA_017432405.1. The sequence goes on from JAFRJF010000195.1 coordinate 4,480, forward strand.
TGTGACATCAGGATCAGCGCCGAGTTCAAAACCCCGTGGGGGCTGCTCCAGGATGAGATCAACAGCGCCGGGGCGGGCGAGACCATCGTGCTGACGGAGGACGTCACCGCCATCGCGGACGACAGGGCATTGAACGTAGGCTCCACGATCACCCTCGACCTGAACGGCCACACCATTGATCGCAACCTGAGCAGCGCGGTGGACGGCGGATATGTGATCTATGTGAGCGGCAACCTGACGCTCAAGGACAGCGCGGGCGGCGGCACGATCACCGGCGGCAACAACCAGTATGACGGCGGCGGTATCACGGTCAATGGCACGCTGACCATGCAGGGTGGCACGATCACCGGCAACAACGCCAGTAACGGCGGTGGTGTGTACATGAACAGCAGCGATTCCGTGTTCAACTTCACCGGCGGCGCCATCACCGGCAACACGAGCACCGATGCCGGCAGAAGCTCGGCGGGCGTGATGTACTGGGCCGGCGCTCTCAACGTGTCCGGCAGCCCCGTGGCCAGCGACGCGGTGTGGGTCGAAAATTATAATCGCCCCATCCATGTGAGCGGCGCGCTGACGGATGACGCGCACATCGCCCTGGCGGCCGATTCCACCGGCGTGGCGCTGACCCAAGGCCTTTCCGGCAAAGGCACGGCGGCGAACTTCACCAGCGCCAACAGCGCCTACCGCGTGCGCGTCAACGCCAGCGGCGAGGCGGAGCTGTTTGCGCCCACGTTCTACACCGTGACCTGCGAGACGGACGGAAACGGCGGCGTCACCGCCGACATGTCCAGCGCCGCCGAGCGCGATACCGTCACCCTGACCGCCACACCGGCGGAGGGCTACGCGCTGGACACCCTGACCGTGAAGCAGGGCGAAACCGACGTGACTGTGGAGAACAACCAGTTCACCATGCCCGCGGGCGACGTGACCGTGAGCGCCACATTCGTGCGGGTGTACACTGTATCTGTCTCTAAGAACCCTTACATCACCCAGACCTTCACGGTGGACGGCCAGGCGGTCACGCCCATCGACGGCGAGAATAATAATATGACCCTGCAAATCCCGGCGGGCGCTGAGGTTTCCGTCACCGCCACGCCAGTGGACAGCAGTGAGCACCGCATCGAAGACATCTATATTCGCAACGAAGATACCCACGACCATTTCGGGACTGTTACCGACGGGGAAAACGGCGCGCGCACGGGGAGCTTCACCATGGTTGAAGCGGCGGTGAATGTTCACGTCAACGTGGTGGAGACGGGCTGGCAAGTGGGTACGGGCGTACCGGTCTACGACGGCGAGAATGTGATCTTCAAGGTCACCGCCACGCCGCACCACGGCGAGGCGGGCACGCCCATCACCCTGACCGTGGAAAAGGCCGGCGACGTCACGCTGGATTACATGGCTTATGTCTCCTATGACAAGGAAGCGGGCGAGGAGATCATCACGACCCTGACCCCCGACGCCGACGGCAAGTATACCTTCACCATGCCCGATAGCGGGGTGAGTGTCAGGCCCAAATACCACCTGAACCGCGCCCATAATATCATCAATCAACTGGGCGACGGGCCGAGCGTCTGCCTGGTGTTCAAGCAGGACGAATACATCACGTATTCAGTCGAGACCACCACCGCCAACGCGCGCGACACGGTGCGCGTCTATCCCAATGGCGCAACGCTTCGAGACTTCAAGGTGAACGGCACAGAGGTTAAGGTCTCCGGGTATGAATCGGACCCCTACTATGAATTCACCATGCCCGACGGGAACGCGACGCTGACCGGCTCGGTGACGTACAGACTTCGAACGTATGGGTTTGGGTTTGCCCACGGGACGGTGACCGTGCAGGTGGGCGACGAAGTGACAGACCTGTCCACAGTGCAAAGCCTGTCCGTCCCGGCGGGCGCGCAGGTCACCGTCACCGCCACGCCCGACGCGGGCTATAAGCTGTACCGGCTGAGCTACAGAATGGACGGCCAGTACGCGCACAGCTCCGATGAAAAGGGCGACGTGGAGATTCAAAACGGCGTGCCCTTCACCATGCCCGGTGGCAATATCGTGATCGATGCCGAATTCAGCACCCCCTGGAACCATCTGCGGCAGCAGATCGACAACGCGCGGAATGGCGATACCATCACCCTGACGGAGGACGCGATCGCCCCGGCGGGCGAAGGCTATCTGAGCATTTGGGGCAAGGCGATCACCATCGACCTGAACGGCCACACCATCGACCGAAATCTGACCGCCCCCACAGACTACGGCTGCGTGATTTCTGTTGACAGCAGTGCGGCGCTGACGCTGGTGGACAGCACAGGCGGCGGCAAGATCACCGGCGGCAACAACAATTATAGCGGCGGCGGCATCGCCGTGGCGGGCACGCTGAACCTGCAGGGCGGCAAAATCACCGGCAACAGCGCCAGCGACGGCGGCGGCGTGGCGGTCATTAGCAGCGGAGCCGTGTTCAACCTCACCGGCGGCGAGATCAGCGGCAACGCGAACACCAGCGCAAGAAGCTCCGCGGGCGTCTTATACACGTCGGGCACCATGAACGTGTCCGGCAGTCCCGTGGTGACAGACGCGGTGTATGTGGACTGGAACCACAAGCTCCATGTGGCCGACCCGCTGACCAACGCCACGCCCATCCCCGTGATCATCTACGATGGCGTCTCTGTGCCCTTCACCGACGGCCTGAGCGGCAACGGCGGCGCGGCGAACTTCAAGAGCGCCAGCGACGACTACCGCGTGCGCGTGAACGACGCTGGCGAGGCGGAGCTGAAAACGGTGTACAGCGTCACCGTCGCCGAGGACATCGCAAATGGCACTGTGACCGCCGATTTGACTACCGCTATCGAGGACGATGCCGTCACCCTCACCGCCACCCCGGCGGAGGGCTATGCGTTCAGCCACTTCACTGTGACCGATGCCAGCGGCGAATCTGTCGGTGTGTCGCCTGAAGGCAGCTTCATCATGCCCGATTCCAACGTAACAGTGACGGCTACCTTCATCACCGCGTGGAAGTGGCTGCAAAACCGCATGGCCGAGGGCTGGACGATCACGCTGGAGGAGGACATCACCTGCGCGAATCAGAGCGAGGGCCCGCTGGTGGTGCCCAAGGGCGTGACCTCGACGCTGGACCTGAACGGGCATACCGTCGACCGCGCTCTGGCGGAGAAGGATGCCGTGGAAGGCGGCAATGTCATCAGCGTGAGAGGCACGCTGACCGTGAATGACAGCTCCGCGGACAGGACCGGCAAAATCACCGGCGGCAACAATACCATTAGTGGCGGCGGCGTAGTGCTGGATGGCACATTTACCTTAAACGGCGGCGCGGTCACCGGAAACAGGACGGACAGCTATGCTGGCGGGATACTCAATTACGGTACCTTCAATATGATCGGCGGCGCGATCAGCGATAACAGGGCGACCAACGGCAGCGACGGCGTGTACGTTGCTGGCGGCGACGGTACAAGCGGAGAATTCACCATGACCGGCGGCACGATCAGCGGGAAC
>JAFRJF010000196.1 GCA_017432405.1 Clostridia bacterium
CAAGTCTCATATACATCACCCGATACTATTATAACATACCGTGGCATAACGTGTAACTATATATTCTAATATTGACAAAAAAATAACGCTCCACTCGGCGTTTTCTCTGTCTTGCTTGCTTACTTGCTGTCAAACACCCGAGTCATCGCTCCCATTCCCCATTTTCTAAAGTGGAATTTACCTATCCGTGTTGCAAACCCCCGTGCCCTGTGCTAAACTGAGGTTTGCATTATGGATAATTATGTCACAGTAAAAGATCAGGAGGATTTCCCATGGCCACGACTTTTGAAAAGCTGTCTTCCAATAAGGTCAAGCTGGGCTTCGTCGTCGAACCCGAGAAGTTCGAAGAAGGACTGAAGAAGGCCTATAACAAGCTGAAGGGCCGCATCAGCATCCCCGGCTTCCGCAAGGGCAAGGCCCCGATGCGGGTGATCGAGAACCACTACGGCGAGGGCGTGTTCTACGAGGACGCGCTGGACGCCATCTTCCCTGAAATCTACCAGGCCGCCCTGAAGGAGCACGACGTGCAGGTGGTGGACCGCCCCGAGATCGACGTTGAGCAGATCGGCCGCGGCAAGGAACTGAAGTTCACTGTCGAGGTGTTCGTGCGCCCCGACGTGGAGCTGGGTGAATACAAGAACCTGGGCATCGTCAAGACCGTGGACGAGGTCACCGACGACGACGTCAACGCCGAGATCGAGCGCGCCCGCGAGCGCTCCGCCCGCTGGGTGGAGATCACCGACCGCCCCGCCAAGCTGGACGACCAGGTGAACATCGATTACGCCGGCTTCGACGGCGACGAGCAGTTCGACGGCGGCACCGCCCAGAACCACGAGCTCATCCTGGGCTCCGGCAGCTTCATCCCCGGCTTCGAGGATCAGCTGGTGGGCGCGAAGGTGGGCGACGAGCTGGACGTGAACGTCACCTTCCCCGAGCAGTACCACGCCGAGAACCTGGCGGGCAAGCCCGTGGTGTTCAAGGTGAAGGTCAACGGCATCCGCGAGAAGGAGCTGCCCGCGGTGGACGACGATTTCGTCACCGAGGTGTCCGAGACCGCCAACAACGTCGAAGAGTACAAGGCCGAGATCCGCGAGCGACTGGAGAAGGCTGCCGACGAGCGTGGCGAGGCTGCCTTTGAAAACGAAGTCATCGAGACCATCTGCGAAAACGCCAAGGTGGACATCCCCGACGCCATGATCGAGGACCAGATCGACAATATGCTCCGCGACATGGAGATGCGCATGCTGTACCAGGGCATGAAGCTGGACGATTATCTGAAGTACACCGGCCAGACCAAGGAGCAGATGCGCGAGATGTACAAGCCCCAGGCCGAGGAGCGGGTGCTGAGCCAGCTGGTGATCGAGGCCGTGAAGAAGGCCGAGAACATCGAGGCCACCGACGAGGAGATCGACGCCGAGATTGCCAAGTACGCCGAGCAGAGCAAGATGGAAGTGGAGAAGTTCAAGGAGAACCTGTCCGATTCCGACCGCGAATACTTCGCGGAAGCCGCCGCGGTCCGCAAGACCATCGACTTCCTGAAGGCGAACGCTGCTTGACGCGCTTCGCGCATAAAATGGGGAATGGGAAATGGGCGCAGTATAATCCGCAAGTCCTGCAACATACTTAATAAGTAGCAGAAAACGCGAAGCCCAGCGGTACATTCCCCATTTCCCATTCCCCATTTCAGACTTTTAAAGGGGGGTACGCCCATGAACCTGGTGCCCTATGTCATTGAACAGACGAACCGTGGCGAACGGTCCTACGACATCTATTCCCGCCTGCTGAAGGATCGCATCATCTTCCTGGGCGGCGAGATCGACGACGACGTGGCCAACACCGTCGTCGCCCAGATGCTCTTCCTGGAGATGGAGGACCCGGACGCCGACATCATGCTATACATCAACAGCCCCGGCGGCTCGGTCTCCGCGGGCCTGGCCATCTACGACACCATGCGCTACCTGAAGTGCGAGGTCTCCACGCTGTGCATCGGGCTGGCTGCTTCGATGGGCGCGTTCCTGCTGGCCGCCGGCGCGAAGGGCAAGCGCAAGGCCCTGCCCCACGCCGAGATCATGATCCACCAGCCCCTGGGCGGCGCCCGGGGCCAGGCCACGGACATTCAGATCCACGCCGAGCAGATCCTGCGCATCAAGAAGACCATGAACGAGCTGCTGGCCCAGAACACCGGCAAGCCGCTGAAGACCATCGAAAAGGACACCGACCGCGATCACTTCATGACCGCCGAGCAGGCGAAGGACTACGGCCTGATCGACGAGATCATCGCCCCCAGGAGGTAAGCCATGGCAAACAACAAGGATTCCTTCAAGAAGCAGGTGCGCTGCTCCTTCTGCGGCAAGACCCAGGATCACGTGCGCCGCATGATCTCCGGCCCCAACAACACCTACATCTGCAACGAGTGCGTGCTGCTGTGCAACGAGATCGTGTCCGACGACGTGGAATCCATCGGCGTGTCCGGCGAGCCGGAGATCAAGAAGCCCCAGGAGATCAAGGAGATTCTCGACCAGTACGTCGTCGGCCAGGACGCCGCCAAGAAGGCCCTGTCCGTGGCCGTGTACAACCACTACAAGCGCATCCGCTGCATGGGCAATAAGAAGAGCGACGTGGAGCTGCAGAAGTCCAACATCGTCATGCTCGGCCCCACCGGCTGCGGCAAGACCTACCTGGCCCAGACCCTGGCGAAGATACTGAACGTGCCCTTTGCCATCGGCGACGCCACCTCGCTTACCGAGGCCGGCTACGTGGGTGAGGACGTGGAAAACATACTGCTGCGGCTGATCCAGAACGCCGACTTCGACGTGGAGCTGGCCCAGCGTGGCCTCATCTACATCGACTAG
>JAFRJF010000197.1 GCA_017432405.1 Clostridia bacterium
GCCAACTGGGTCGTGGGGCTTACCGACAACAAATATCTGTTCCTGCTGGTCATCAACGTGGTGTTCCTGTTCCTGGGCTGCGTGATGGACGTTTCCACGATCCAGTACGTGTTCGTGCCCATGGTGCTGCCCCTGGTGAAGATGTTCAATATCGACCTGGTGCACTTCGGCGTGGTCATCTGCCTGAACATGATGATCGGCCTGTCCACCCCGCCCTTTGGCATGGTGCTGTTCATCGTCACCGGCATCGGCAAGACGGAGATGGCCAAGGTCATCAGGGAAATACTGCCCATGGTGGCCATCATGATCCTGCTGCTGTTCCTGTGCACCTACATTCCCCAGATCATCATGTTCATCCCCAACACGATGGGCGTGGGCTGATCGGCTGTTCCCTCCTGCGGCGGAATCGAAGCGATTCCGCCGCTTTTGTTGGCGGTGAGACATCAAATTCATAAAACCCCGTGACAGAACCCTGCCCCTCATGCTATAATACCTGTACAAAACCCCACGGAGGTCGATTCCATGGCGATGAAAACCCTGGTCAAGAACTGTCCCTTCTGCAAGAAGGTCGTGGAGCAGCGGGCCTATGCCAGCTGGGGGCGACAGCCTTCGGAGCAGGACAAGTGGCAATTCGGGTCGCCGCTGCGGCTGTGCCCCCACTGTGGCAAGCTATTCATCGACAGTGACCGGCAGGAGCTGGCCATCACCGGCCCCCGCAGGCAGGACATGGCCGTCGTCGGCCCCGCCTCGCTGCGGTTGGCGCTGATGGGCGTCGTGCTGGGAGCGCTGCTGCTGGTGGGCAAGCTGAATGTACTGGCGTACATCGCCTTTGGCGTGGCCCTGGCGACCCTCGTGGCGGACGCCGCCCTGTACCCCACCCGGCAAAAAAAGCTGGCGGCCGAACGGGTGGCCTCCGAAAAGCGGTTGAGCGATCCCGGCTATGCCCGGGCGCTGAAAAAGGCCGGGTACGACATCCCCGAGCGTTATCTGAAAGAGGAGGAAGCAAAATGATATTTGACAGGCTGGAACGGCTGGAACAGTACAGGGGCCTGAACGTCAACCTGGACCGTCTGATCGACTACGCGCTGGCCCATGAATTCGAGTCCCTCGCCCCGGGAAAAAACGAGATCGACGGCGATAACTGTTGGATGAACAGCAACGTGGCCGAGCTTGCGTCGGCCAACGCCGTCTTTGAGCGACATATGGCCTATATCGACCTCCAGATTCCCATCGACGAGGGCGAGATCATCACCGTAAGGCCCGTGGAGGACCTGGACTGGCCCGAAACGGACGACGAGACCCGGTTCACCGAGGGGCACGCGGGCACGCCCCTGGACCTGGTTCCCGGCACCTTCGCCATATTCTTCCCAGGCGACGCCCACAACTGCGGCATCTCAAAGGGCGGCCAGGCACGCGTGCGCAAGCTGGTGGGAAAGGCCCGAATTTGACAGGTGACAACCACAAATCCCTTTGACGGAAGAGGTGGTGTTTTTATGGAAACGCTCGTGAAGGACGGCGCCGGAAACGTGCTGGCCAGCGCGGCACACCCCGAGGAGGTACTGCTCTGCCTGGATCGCCGGTGGGCCGAGGGGGACCGGGTGGAGATCGCCGCCCCGCCCCATGCCCACCTGTGGCTGCGCATGGGCGCGGCGGTCCCCGAGGGCGAGGTCTACTGCCCTACCGGGCATATGACCTGGCGGGTTCCGTCGGGCGAGCACCGGCTGGCCTATGCGCCGATGGCCTTCGAAGCGCCGAGGAACATACTCTCCGCCCGGCTCTTGGCGGAGTCTGAGCTGCAGGTCCTGCGGGACATCGCCCGGAATCCCCTCGACCTGCGGGGGGATGCGGACTTCTATCCCCACTGCACGGCCAACGTGGAGACGCGGAACGAGTCGGTATTCGCCGCCCGAAACGTCATCGACGGGCTGCGGTACAACACCTATCACGGCGAGTGGCCTTTTGAAAGCTGGGGCATCGGCGCCCGGGAGGACGCCTGGTGCCGGCTGGACTTCGGCAGGGAGGTCGTCGTCGAGAGGATGGCGCTGACCCTGCGGGCGGATTTCCCCCACGACGCCTATTGGGTATCCGGCCACGTGGTGGATTCGACGGGCAGGGACATCCCCTTTGACCTCACCAAGACCGCCGAACGCCAATGGATCGACCTCGGCGGCCAGCGGGTGCGCTGGCTCCAATTGGAGCGCATGGTCAAGAGCGACGACCCCTCCGCCTTCCCTTCGCTGAGGGCGTGGGAAGTGATCGGGAAGGACGGCAACTACTGATTTGTCGCATTGCGACAAATCAGTAGTTCTCCACCATATCAATATACTGGCGCGTGTACAATTCAAAGTAGTACCCGCGCTTTTTCATGAGTTCTTCATGGGTGCCGCGCTCGACGATTTTACCGTCCACCACCGCCAGGATTACGTCGGCGTGGGTGATCGTGGAGAGGCGGTGGGCGATCACGAAGGACGTGCGGCCCTGGATCACCGTCTCTATGGCGGCCTGTATGGCCCGCTCGGTCATCGTGTCGATGGAGGACGTGGCCTCGTCCAACACCAGTATGCGGGGATCGGCCAGCAGCGCCCGGGCGAAGGACAGCAGCTGCTTTTCACCCACAGACAGCCTGCCGCCGCCCTCGCCCACATCCGCGTCCAGGCCGCCCGCCTTTTCCACGACCTCGCGGGCGGAGACCATCTCCAGCGCCGCCATGATCTGCTCATCGGTGGCGTCGGGCTTGCCATAGCGCAGGTTCTCCCGCACGGTGCCGGAGAACAGGTGGGGCGTCTGCAGCACATAGCCGATGTTGGAGTGGAGCCACAGCTGGCTGCGTTCCCTGGCGTCCCTTCCGTCGATCAGCACCGCGCCCTCCGTGGGCTCGAAGAAGCGGCACACTAGGTTCACCAGCGTGGATTTGCCCGCGCCGGTCTCCCCCACGATGGCCACGTTGGTGCCCCGGGGCACCTTCAGGTCGAAGTGCTCCAGCACCAGCTCGTCCCCGTCCGGATAGTGGAAGGACACGTCCCGGAATTCCACGTCGCCCAGCAGCGGCTCCCAGTTTTCCCGCCTGGGATGGAAGGTGTCGCCATACTTCGCGATCACCTCCGGGGCGTCCGACACGTCCGACTCGGTCTCCAGCAGCCGGGTCAGGCGCTCGATGTTCACCTGTATGGCGATCAGCCTGGATAGGGTGTCGACGATGGTCTGTATCGGCTCCATCATCGACAGTGCATAGGACATGAACACCGACAGCGTGCCGATCCTTATCGCCGATTCCCGGGTCAGCCGTCCGCCCTTCCAGAGCACCAGCGCCAGCGCCACCGAGGACATGAGCGTCACGGCGGACGTGAACAGGGCGCTGTAATGGGTGGCGCGTATGCCGGTCTTGCGCATGTTCTCGGTCTCGGCTTCGAAATCCCCGTCGATGCGCGCCTCCGCCACCAGCGTCTTGATGGCCCGCACGCCGGTGATGCCCTCGTTGAAGCTGCCGGTGATGCGGGAATTGATCTCACGGATCTGGCGGTTCAGCGTCACCAGCTTTCCCTGGAACCAGGCGATCAGCGCCGCAGACACGGGGATCAGCGGCAGCAGCCACACCGCCAGCCGGGGGCTGGCCAGGAACATCATCAGCACGATGAACAGCAGGTAGGACAGGTTCCAGACGACGTCCATCATCCGCCAGGCCACCAGCTCGCCGATCTTGCCGCTGTCGCTGATCACCCGAGCGTGGATGTAGCCCACGGAATTCTGGTTGAAGTAGGAAAAGGACAGGGTCTGCAGGTGGTTGAAGGCGGCGTTGCGCAGGTCCCGGTCCACGCTCATCTCGATCTTGCCGCAGTAGGCTACGCTGTAGTAGTTCAGCACCACCTGCAAAAGCAGCACGCCGATGTACAGCGCGATGAACCCGCCCAGGCCGTCCAGGCTTTCCCCGATGACGAAGCGGTCCAGCGCGTAGCGGTTGAACATGGGATAGGCCGCGTCGATCAGCGACACCAGGCAGCCCACGGCGATCATCGCGACGATGCCCTTCCTGTAGGGCTTCAGATACGGAAGCAGCTTCGGCACGCCGAACCAGGGAAGGGTCTTGTTCCGGTTTTCGCTCATGCCGTCGCCTCCCCTCCGAGGTCCAGCCCCTGGGTCTGCAGCTCGTAGACCCGGCGATAGATGCCGTCCTCCCGGATCAGCGCGTCGTGAGGGCCCTGCTGGACCACCTTGCCCTTGTCCAGCACGATGACCCGGTCCGCGCCCATCAGCGTGGTGACCCGGTGGGCGATCAGTATGACGGTGGCGCCGGCAGTGTGCTCGATCAGCGCCCGGCGAATCTTCTCGTCGGTCTGGGCGTCCACGGCGGACAGGGAGTCGTCGAAGATCATGATCGGCGTTTTGCGAATCAGCATCTGGGCAATGGCGGCCCGCTGCTTCTGGCCGCCGGACAGCGTCACGCCCCGCTCGCCCACGAAGGTGTCGTAGCCGTTCGAAAAGCGCTCGATGGCCTCGTCCAGCTGGGCGATGGCAGCGGCTTCGCGCACCTGAGCCCCGGTGGCGCCTTCCCGGGCCAGGCGGATGTTCTCCTCGATCGTCCGGGAGAACAGGAAGGGCTCCTGGAGCACCAGGCCCACGTTTTGACGGAGCCACTTGACCTGCATCTTCGAGATGTCCTTCCCGCCGACGGTGATGTGCCCGTTCTCCGGGGGCAGCGCGTACAGCCGGTCCAGCAGCTGCACCAGCGTGGACTTCCCCGCGCCCGTGCCGCCCAGTATGCCCACGGTCTCGCCCTTGTGGATGGTAAAGCTGACGCCGTCCAGCACCTGGCGGTCCCCGTCGCCATAGCGGAAGGTCACGTTTTCAAAGCAGATGTCCCCGTCCACGGGCGGGGTCTGGGCGTCGGGCGCGTCCTGCTCCCGTTCAGCGTTCATGATCATGCGTATGCGGTCGATGGCGATGCCCGCCTTGCTCATGTCGGCGATCACCCGGCCCAGCTCCCGCACCGGCCAGGTCAGCATGGCGTTGTAGCTGACGAAGGCCACGTAATTGCCCGCAGAGAGGCTGCCCCGCACGCATAGCACCGCGCCCAGGGCCACCACCGTCAATATCTGCAGCCCGGAGACCAGGTCGCTGGTGCACCAGAACAGGGTGAGTATCTTCATCAGCCGCACCCACATGTCGGTGTAGCGCTGGTTCTGGGTCTCAAAGCGCTGGCGCTCGTGCTGCTCCCGGCCAAAGGCCCGCACCACCCGCACGCCGGTCAGGTTTTCCTGGGCGATGGCGGAGAGCTTACCCTCCTGGATGTCCGCCTCGTAAAACGCGCTGCCGATGCGCCGGTGGAAGATGAAGGAATAGCCCACGATGACGGGAATGAAGGCAAAGGCCGCCAGCGTCAGAGTCCCGTGGATCAGGCGCATATAATACAGCGCCATCACCAGCATCACAGAGATGCGCAGCAGGCTGGTCAGCCGCTCCGCCACGAAGGCCTTCACCGTCTCCACGTCCGAAGTGCAGCGCTGGATGATGTCTCCGGTCTGCTGAGCGCCGTACCAGGCGCAGGGCAGGTGCAGGATCTGCTCGAACAGCCGGTCCCGCATGTTCTTTAACAGGGTTTCCGCGCCTTTGGCGTTGAACAGCCGGAACAGGTACCGCGCCAGCGCGCCGCAGAGCGCCACGGCCACCACGATGCCCGCCACGACGCCCAGCCGACTTGTCACGAAGGCCGCGCCGCCCAGCCGCTCCAGCAACCGGCCTGTCAACGCGCCGGAGGCCCCTGGGGCCACGCCGATCAGCGCGTCCACGGTATAGCCGATGATCTTCGGGTTGACGAAGTCGATCATCGCCACCGCAAAGGTCATGACCGCGCTCAGCACGAACCAGCGCGCGCTACCCTTCAGGAAAGCGACCAGCATGCGCCAGCGGGTCGGATACCGCTCGGCGGGATTTTGGTTTTGCATAAGTATTGCTCCCTATGGTTTCTCTTGTTTGATTGTAACTGTTCAGTCCGCCCACAAATTAACGTAAAATTCCAAAAGGAATTTACGAAGTCATGTCGAATAATAAACCATAGCGCGAGAAGGTATGGGGAGGTGTTCGGCATGGAAAAGATGTTCAATCAGCTGCTACAGCA
>JAFRJF010000198.1 GCA_017432405.1 Clostridia bacterium
AACAGCGTCGCCTCCCAAAGCCTTCCCCAGCGACCGAAGGGAGCGGTTCAGGGGAAGGTGGGCCGCGAAGCGGGTCGGATGAGGTCGGTCCCCCCGCGGTAACGATGGTTTGCGCGCTTCCTCCCAAGAGAACGACCTCATATGTCTTTCGGCGACGCGCAGCTAGTCCTTTAGGGCAAAAACGCAAGCGTTTTCACCGAAATCCACCTTCCGCCCAAGGGCATGGCTACGCACACCCTGAACCGGCAGCTTCGCTGCCTGGGGAAGGCTTTGGGAGGCCGTGTCAGCTCGACAAATCAGTATTTACCTGACAAGATAACAAAATGTCGATCCATAAGCGCGGCAGCGGCGGCCCGTTGGGCCGCCGCTGCAATGGTCAATAGAATATGAAATGAATCGCTTCGCTCACAGCTTGGAATACCCGAAGCTGTTCACGATGGCGTCCAGCTTCTGGCCGGCCTTGCACAGGGGACAGGCGGCGGCGTCGGAGGTGGTGTAGCCGGGCAGGTCCTTCGGGTTGAACAGGCTGGTCACCGGCAGCGCGCCGATGCTGTCCACCGTGGCGAATATGCTGGCGATGCCCACGGCCCTGCCGCCGTAGTAGGCGATGGTCTCGATGGCGGATTTCGCGGTATAGCCGGTGGACACCGAGGCCATCAGGATCAGCACGTTCTTGCCGGCGATCATCGGGGCGGTGTTCTCCCGGAAGATCAGCTGGCTGCCCACGCTGCGCTCTGGCGTCAGCACGTTCATGTCCTGGTTCTGGTTGATGTTCATATAGCCGGTCTTGGTCATCTCGCTGGCCATGCAGGCGGCGATCACCTCGGTGCCGTCCAGGCAGAGTATGGTGTCGATCAGCGTGCTGGCCCGGTATTCCCTGGCCAGCGCCAGCGCCACCCGCCGGGCTTCGGACAGGCAGAATTTCTGGGCGGTGACGTCGATGTAATAGTTGATGTGGCTGTGGCCCGTGGCGAAATGGCCCTTGGTGACGTTTAGCACGATGTCGGCCCTGGTTACCGGATGTTGCAGTCGTTCCATGGACATAGTCAATCCTCCTTGCGTCAATGGGATTCCTGACAGGGATTATACCACGTTTGTTAACGATATGCAATAGAATTTACGAAGTGCCGGTCTTTTTTTCGGGCGGCCGGCGTTGGGCGCGCCTGCGCCGGAGGGCCTGGCGGTGGATCATATTGATCGTGCAGCCCGCGGCGATCAACGCGATCGGGACGAGCTTCAGCACCTGGGCCCAGTCGGAGGGCCTGAGGCTGTACAGCCCCAGCAGCGCGCCGCCCACGGCCAGCGCCCCGTCCAGTACCAGCAGCAGCCATGCGCCCTTGGCTCGGTTGCGCCGGAACAGGCAGATGATGGCGAATATGACCGCGCCCAGCAAAAACAGCAGCTTGTAACCCAGCTGGCGCATCTCCGGGGCCTCGAACACGATGGCCATGTCCTGTATGAAGGGCGTGCCCCGCACCTGGCTCAGGTGGCGTATGCCGCTGGACCAGGCCCAGAAGTCCTCCAGCCGGATCCACAGCTCATAGCCGGAAAGCCCCAGCAGCGCCAGCGCCCCGAGGGTCAGCAGATGCCGCCCGTGCAGCGGCCTGCGCCGGCGTCTCTTTCGTGCGTCTTCCATGAGAATGCCTCTTATGTATGCGGCGTTAGGCTTCGGGCGCGGTGAGGATCTCCTTCGCCTGCTGGTAGTAATCCCGGCCCGTGGTGTTGCCGAAGACCGAGCGCAGCTTGTTGTAGGCGGCCCGGTAGCTGGCGCTCTCGGCGAAGATCCCGGTCACCTGGCTGGCGATGTCCGCGTCGAAGCCACCCGCAACCAGCCTGTCGGTGATCTGCTGGGGGGTGACGTAGCCCTCCGCTTCCTCGGGCTCCGGCGCGTTGACCGTCTCAGTCTCGGCCTGGGGCGTGACATCCGCTTCCGCGACATACGCCTCCAGGTCCACCGCTTTCGGAGCAGCAGTCTCCCCGGTGGCCTCCGGGGCCTCGACAGGCGCTTCCGCCGCCTCAGGTTCGGATACGGACGCCACCGGCGCGACGCCGGGGAGGGAGACCCAGTTCTGGCCGTCCGCCGCGTCCTCGAAGCGGAAGGTCTCGCCGTAGGTGCTGGTCAGGTAGTTCAGGGGCTTCTTGCCGGAGCCCTGGCGGTCCACCCGGTATTCGGGCAGCTGGTTAAGGGAAGGGAACAGCGTGGAGGTCTGCACCCGGCCCCCGTGGGCCTCCAGGCGCTTGGAGATCAGCTTCTCGATCACGGCGATGCGCTCCTCGTGGGTGGCCGCCGCCTGCCGGGCGGGCTTTTTCGCGGCCTGCTTCTGGCCGCTCTTGCCGGGGGCCTCGGCCTGGGGCGCGTTCTCCAGGCGGGGGGGCTGGGCGGGCTTCTGGTTCGAAAGCACCACGAAGCTGGAGCAGGCGGTGCGCCACAGCTCGTTGGACTTGTCGGTGCCCATGCCCACGACCTCGATGCCGGCGTTGCGCAGCCGCACGGACAGCGCGGAGAAGTCGCTGTCGCTGGAGGCGATGATGGCGCAGTCGATGCCGCCCTGCACCAGCAGGTCCATGGCGCCGATGACCAGCGCGATGTCCGAGCTGTTCTTGCCCTTGGCGGCCTTGATGGTCAGGTTGGGGTGTATGGCGTATTTCAGCACCGGGGCGACCCAGGAGGACAGCGCCGAGGCGGCGCCGAAGATCTCCTTGCTGACCACGTCGCCCAGCTTCTTCGCGTGGGCGAAGATCAGGTCGGCATGGCCGGGCAATACGTTTTCCGCATCGATGAGTATGGCGATATTCATAGGACTGTCTTCGCTTTCTTTGATTGGATTTTGTGTTTTTACGCTTATGTCTGTGTGGGTATAACATGACATCACAGCTATTATAACAAAAATACAGGCATATGGCAATACGGGCCGCACGGGGATGTCGATTGAAAATCACATTAATTATGTAAAGAAAAATGTTGCGCGATCGCCCGTCAGGCGTTATAATAGAAACAGTATGGCTGCAACAGGCCGGTTGGCGGGCAAAGGAGTGGATGGAATGATCGTTGCGCAAATTTTGTTGACCGTGTTCCTTTCAGAAGACGCGGCGCTGGGTATGGTTGCCTCAGCGCTGTATCTCGTCGGGCTGTGGAAGCTCTTTAACAAATCCGGCATCAAGGGCTGGTGGGCCCTGGTGCCCTTCGCCCGGGATTACCAGCTTTCCCGCTGCGCCGGGCGTGAAAACGAGGGCCCCGTGTTCTCCCTGGCCCAATTTGGCATCACCGCGCTCGAGGTGGTCCTGCTGATCAACAACCGGACCGAGGCGCAGAAGGCCACCTTCGGCACTGCGGATACGATCATCGCCCTTCTGGTAGTGGCGCTGATGCTGGTGCATTTCATCTACTGCATCCGCGTTTGGTCGGGCATGATCAACGTCTACGGGGTGAAAAAGCGCTGGCTGCTGCTGTGCGCGTTCGTCTATACCCGTTTCATCCCCGCCCTGATCTGGGGCTTCAACCCAAAGTACCAGCCCGAGTGGAAGGTGGAGGACATCAGCGCCGAGCTGAAGCGCCTGGCCACCCAGGGCAGCGCCACGGTCATGGACGAGGGCCTGACGGTGAACCTGACCGAGCGCACCGCCACCGAGTTCTTCCGGAAGAAGGTATTGCTGCGGGACATCCACATGGCCATTCCCCAGGGCCACATGGTGCTGCTGCTGGGCGGCTCCGGCGCGGGCAAGACCACCTATGTCAACGCCATCAACGGCTACGAAAAGGCCAAGGCCCAGGTCATGCTCAACGGCACCGACCTGTACCGGCACTATAAAAAGATGCAGTACGAGGTGGGCTTCGTGCCCCAGAGCGAGATGATGCGGGGCAAGGACACC
Source organism: Clostridia bacterium (assembly GCA_017432405.1). Next base: position 3,871 of record JAFRJF010000198.1, read on the forward strand.
GTGCTGAACACGCTGCTGGACGCGGCAAAGCTGCGCCTGCCCATAGAGGTCAGCGCGAAGCAGCGCCGGGAGCGGGTGAACGAGGTCATGGAGATCTTTGGCCTGACGCCCGTCAAGGACAACCTGGTCGAAAAGCTCTCCGGCGGCCAGAAGAAGCGCCTGTCGATCTCGATGGAATTCATATCGAACCCGTCGCTGTTCATACTGGACGAGCCCGATTCGGGCCTGGACGGCGTCATGGCCCGGGAGCTGTTCGAGCAGCTGCGCAAGATCGCCGACACGGGCAAGATCGTCATCGTCATCACCCACACGCCGGACCGCGTGATCGACCTGTTCGACGACGTGATCGTGCTGGCGAAGGACAGCGCCCGCACCGGCCGGCTGGCCTACTACGGCAGCATCGAGGACGCCCGGAGGTTCTTCCAGCGGGAAAAGATGGAGCAGATCGTCAAGTCCGTCAACCGCAAGGAGGAGGGCGGCGACGGCCTGGCCGACGATTTTGTCATGAAGTATGCGGAGGTGGCGAGGAATGGCTGAGACGAGAATCGAAAGAGGTAAGCGGCGGTTCATGACGCGCCACCGCGGGCGCGGGGCGCAGGTCTTTATCTACCTGGGCAAGCTGCTGAGGATGTTCGTGTACCAGAGCGACTGGAAGGTGCTGCCCATGGCGGCGCTGATCGCCGGCCTGGTGGGCATGGTCATCCGGCGCAAGTTCTTCATCAACATGGAGGGCACCGTGATGGGCGCCTTCGCCATGGTGTGCGTGTGCATCTGGAACGGCTGCTTCAACTCGATCCAGGTCATCTGCCGCGAGCGGGACGTGATCAAGCGGGAGCACCGCTCGGGCATGCACATCTCCTCCTACATCGTCGCCCACATGATCTACCAGGCGCTGCTGTGCCTGCTCCAGGTGGGCGTGACGCTGTTCGTGACCAAGCAGGTCGGCGTGAAGTATCCGATCGAGGGCAAGATCATGCCGTTGTTTATCGTGGAATTCGGCATTTCTCTGTTCCTGATCACCTACGCCTCGGACATGATGTCGCTGTGGATCTCCTCGCTGGCCCACACCACCACGACGGCCATGACCATCATGCCCTTCGTGCTGATCTTCCAGCTGGTGTTCTCCGGCGGCATGCTGACGCTGCCCAGCTGGAGCAAGCCCCTGACCTACCTGACCATCTCCAACCCGGGCCTGAAGGTCATCGCCGCCCAGTCCGACGTGAATCACCAGCCCTACGCCTCCATTGCGGACATGATCCGGAAGATGAAGAATGACAAGATCGACGCCACCATCACCGTGGGCCAGATCATGGACATGCTGGGGCAGAAGGACAACAGTACCGTCAGCGCCATTCGCGGCCAGGTGCTGGTGCCGACCATGACGCTGGGCCAGCTGAAGGCGGCGCTGGACACCTCGGGCACCGTGGCGGCCCACAGGGACGAAGCCATCACCGAGGGGATGACGCTTGGCACCGTGCTGGATATGCTGGAGGCCTCCGGCTTCTGGGAGCAGAACAAGGACGAGGTCATCACCGAGGACGCCACCCTGGGCGATATCATCGACCTGCTGCTCAACAACCCGGACGTCCAGTCCCGGCGCGAGCAGGTGATTTCCGTTCCCGCCACGGTGGGGGATCTGCTGAACCTGGTCGGCGAGGACAGGGTGATGAAGTTCCTGGAGGAGAAGGCCGCCGCGGCGAATTTCAAGCTGGAATACGAATATACCGTGGATAACGTCTCCGATTACTGGCTCACGCTGTTCATGTTCATACTCGCCTTCGCGGCGCTTTCGACGATCACCCTTGAATTCATCGACAAGGACAAGCGGTAAGGCTGTTCAAAATGGAATTGGCATGGTATAATGCTATCATCATCAATACAGAGTTTGGAGGTTGTTTCATATGAGCACGAACGACATTTGCACGATCATCGAGGGCGGCAGGGCCAGGCTGGGCATCGAGTTCGGTTCCACGCGCATCAAGGGCGTGCTGATCGATCCGGCGGGCAATCCGATCGCCCAGGGCGACCACGAATGGGAAAACCAGCTGGTGAACGGCATCTGGACCTACGACCTGGAGGACGCCTGGAAGGGCCTTCAGGATTGCTACGCCAATCTGGCGAAGGACGTGCAGGAGAAGTATGGCGCAGCGCTGACGAAGCTGGAGGCCATCGGCATCAGCGCGATGATGCACGGCTACCTGCCCTTCGACGGCAAGGACAGACTGCTTGCGCCCTTCCGCACCTGGCGCAACACCATCACCGGCGAGGCGGCCAGCGCACTGACCGAGCGCCTTGGCTTCAACATTCCCCAGCGCTGGAGCATCGCCCACCTGTACCAGGCGATACTCAACGGCGAGGAGCATGTGCCCCAGATCCGCTTTTTCACCACCCTGGCGGGCTACATCCACTGGCAGCTGACCGGCGAGAAGGTGCTGGGCATCGGCGACGCCTCCGGCATGTTCCCCATCGACAGCACCACCAATCAGTATGACGAGGGCATGCTGGCGTCCTTCGACGCGCTGGTGGCGGACAAGGGCTTCCCCTGGAAGCTGAAGAAGATACTGCCCAAGGTGCTGGTGGCGGGCGAGCCCGCAGGCACGCTGACCGAGGCCGGCGCAAAGCTGCTGGACCCCAGCGGCGCGCTCCAGAGCGGCGCAAAGCTGTGCCCGCCGGAGGGCGACGCCGGCACCGGCATGACGGCCACCAACAGCGTAGCGCCGCGCACCGGCAACGTCAGCGCGGGCACCTCGGTGTTTGCGATGATCGTGCTGGACGAGGCCCTGAAGAAGGTGCATCCGGAGATCGACATGGTGACCACGCCCACCGGCAAGCCCGTCGCCATGGTGCACTGCAACAACGGCACCAGCGACATCGCCGCCTGGGTGAAGCTGTTCACGGAATTCGCAAAGCTCATGGGCGTGGAGGCCAGCTCGAACAAGATCTATGGCGCGCTGTTCAACCGGGCCATGGAGGCGGACGCCGACCTGGGCGGCCTGATGGCCTTCAACTACTTCTCCGGCGAGCACATCACCGGCTTTGAGGAGGGTCGGCCGCTGTTTGCCCGCACCTCGGACAGCCGCTTCACGCTGGCCAACTTCATGCGCACCCACCTGTACGCCTCTCTGGCCTCGCTGAAGCTGGGCACGAACATCCTCATGGACGAGGAGCACGTGAAGGTGGACCGCATCTACGGCCACGGCGGCCTGTTCAAGACCAAGGGCGTGGGGCAGAGCATACTGGCCGCTGCCCTCAACGTGCCCGTGGCCGTGATGAAGACCGCCGGAGAGGGTGGCGCCTGGGGCATCGCGCTGCTGGCGGGCTACATGGCCGACAGGGCGCTGGGCGTCTCCCTGGAGAACTACCTGACGGACAGGATCTTTGCCGGCAAGGTGGGCGACTGCCTCGACCCGAAGCCGGAGGACGTGGACAGCTTCAACGCCTTCATCCAGCGCTACAGCGAGGCGATTGGAGTGGAGCGCGCCGCGGTGGCGCATATCCGGTAACCTGACGCGCGAGGAATGCGCAGGGGCGGCGTCCGACGCCCGTCCCTGCGCAACCGCGGGCGCATCAATAAACGGGAGAGAGCAACGGCATGGAGTTCTACGTGGATATCGCCGATATCGAAAAGGTCAGGGCGGTAAACAAGGTCTATCCGATCGACGGGTTTACGACGAACCCGACCATACTGACCCGGACGGACGTGCCCCTGGCAGAGCTGTTCGAGGGGTACAGGGACTTCGTCCGGGAAACGGGGCAGAAGCTGTTCGTTCAGGTCACTGCCCACAGCGCCGATGATATGGTGGCGCAGGCCGTGAAGCTGAGGGACTATTTCGGGGAGCATCTCGTGGTGAAGCTGCCGGCGGTGCGGGCGGGCTACGAGGCCTGCAAGCGCTGCAAGGCGCTGGGCATACCGGTATGCGTCACCGTCGTCCATTCCACGATGCAGGCCCTCATGGCCGCGAAGGCGGGGGCGGATTATACCGCGCCGTACATCAGCCACATCGACAACATCGGGGCGGACGGCGTCCACTGCGTGGATGAGATCGTCAAGGCCTTCGGGCGGTCCGGCTACGGCTGCAAGGTGCTGGGGGCGAGCTTCCGCACGGTGGAGCAGGTGGACAAGCTTGCAATCGTCGGCTGCCACGCCGTCACGATTACCCCGGAGACCTTCGACATGCTGATCGCCCATCCCTCGACGGACGTTTCGATGGAAGGCTTTGACGCCACCTGGCGCGAAAAATACGGGGACAGACAGGTGACGGATTACCTGTGCTGAAGACGCTGAACAATAACTGCAATACAAGGAGACTTTCAAATGATCTCTGACATCATCACGATCGATAACCAGGGCAGGGGCTTTGACAACGCGCTGGAGGAAGCCGGCAGGGTTGCGGCCTATGTGGGGCTTGACAAAAAGAACACGACCCGGCTCAGCCTGCTGACCCATGAGATGCTCAGCCTGGCCCGAAGCATCACCAGCGAAATGCAGGCGGACTTCTGGATCGAGAAGGTGGAAGGCCAGTTCAAGATGAAGATCGCGGACAACGTCAAGATCGGCATTCGTGGAAGAGTGGGGACATCCTCGTCACCAAGCGCTTTGACGCCTGACGGGGGCAGGTCCAACCGATAACGGCAGTATACCGGAGGCAATACCCGATATGAGCACGAACCCGAGGACGATCGCCCGTTCTGATGGCAAGGGCGTCGCGTTGATGATCCTGGAAAACCTGTTTCTCCTTCTGACGGGCGTCTTTTTGCTGTACGCGATGAAGGGCATGACGATGTTCAAGCCCACCATATCGGATGACTTCCTGCCCGAGTTCAGGCTGGTCATGGAGATGGTGGTGCTTGCGCTGTTGGTCCTGAGAAAGCATGAGCGACCCGGCATATGGCTTGGACTGATCCTGGTCTGGGCCTGTTTGAAGACCAACCGGAGCACGGATATCAACAAGCCTGTCTTTATCGCGATCCTGGTGATGGGATTCGAGGGCATCGACTATCGAAGGATACTGAAGGTTTTTATCGCGGCGGTGGGCGGCGGGCTCGTCGCCACTGTGATTGCGGGACTGGGAGGCGGCATACCCAATCTGGTCTACAGGCTTTCCTATGGGCAGGGGGGGCTGCGCAGCAGCTGGGGGACAGCCTATCCGACGGATTTTTCGTCGATGGTGCTGTTCCTGACGATGGCCGTATGGATGGCGTGGCCGGCACTGCCGGACTGGACCATGCTGTTGTTCGGCCTGATCCCCCTGGCGTTGGCGGCCCTTGTGACCGTAAGCCGCAACAGCCTGATGTGCAGCCTGCTGTTGGAAGTGGTCGTCGCCTGGCATTGGCTGGAGCGCGGCGCCCTTGCCCGGGACGGGCGAATGAAGCGAATCCGGCGGGGGGTGGACGCGTTGCTGATGGCTGCGGTGCCACTGTGCGCCGCCCTGATCTTTGTGCTGACCTGGCTGTATGCCAGGGACCCGGTGGCCATGGAGCGGGTGGACAGGCTGATGTCCTATCGGCTCCAGATCTCTGCGAACGCGCTGAAGACCTATCCGCTGACGCCCTTTGGAACAGAGGTCGTCATGAACGGCGGCAACGGCGGAACCATCTTTCCCAAGGGGGAGATGCTCTTCCTGGACAGCTCCTATGTCAACCTCCTGCTGCGCTACGGCTGGGTCACGATGCTGGTGATATTCTCGGTATGGGAATGGATGCTGCACAGGGCCCTGCAATGCGGCAACCGGCGCATGGCGCTGGTGATGGGCGTCGTCGCGGTGCACTCGATCATGGAGCATCACTTTCCCGATTACTTTCACAACATACTGGTGGTGATGCCGCTGGCTGCGCTTCAGGTTCCGCCCCTTGAGCTGCTGCCGGAACGGGCAAGGAAGCGGCGCTATGCGGCTTTTGCCGTCGTGGCGGCGGCGCTGCTCGCCTCAGGCGCGCTGTTTTTGCCGCGGATCATGTCCTCGCTGCGCACGATCTACGGCGCAAAGGGCTGGCAGGGCGGCCATGCGAACGCCTGGCCGGTGCTGGGCCTGAACCTCTGCATCGTTGCGGTGTGCGCCGCGGGCGCCTGGAGCGCGTACAGGCTGGCGCTTGCCGCGCTGACGCGAAAGAAGGGCGCGGGGGCAGCGGCGTGTGTGCTCGCCCTCTGCATAGCGGCGGGCGTCGGCATGGGCGTATGGGGCAGTCGCGTGATCGCCGAAGCGGCGCAGGCGAACGCCGCCATGGTGGACGCGGACGCCGATGCGTTGAATTGCCTCTCGGAATGCGACATCCATTCGGATGTGATGCCCGAGGTCTATCGCCGTCGCTTCGCGAACGTGCGCCAAACGGTGCTTGGCGGCGACGACCTGGCGCGGCTGGGGAACGCCGTGGTGCTGACGGAGAGCCAGCCGGAGCACCGCGCATTCATAAACCACGGCTTCAAGTACCTGCAAATTTCCGACGACCATGCGCTCTATGTTTCCGATCCCGTGGCGCTGGCCGCGCTTCAGGCGGGCGGTTATGCGGCCTCGGACTACTACAGCAAGGCCATTGAGGTGGATGTGGAGAGCCTTTCAGAGACGAACAAGCTCGAATGGGCGGACGGTGGCGTGCTGCTGAACGGGCCGAAGCAATCCCTGACCAAGGGGCCGAACGACGACCTGTTCGCGGGCAATTATGCCGTGGAATATCAGCTGTTCCTGCCCGAAGACGCCATGGATTCGGAGGGGGAGATCTGTGAGCTCTGCGTTGCCAACAGCACAAAGGGCGAACTGGCCCGCGTCGCTGTCAGCCGGGATCAATTCGATTCGGATGGCCGTGCGACGGTGACCGTGCCCGTGACCCTGGAAAGCGATACCATCAACGTCAGGTTCCAGGTGATCGCGGGTAAGAAGCGCAAGGTGGGTGTTTCGGGCATAAGCTACCGGCAAACCCCGGCATAAGCGGCTTTGTACAGGAGTGAAGGAGGCGCGCGCGTGCGCAGGCGAACGGCGATAGCTCTGGCGCTGATCTGCATGCTGGCCTGCGGGGCGCAGGCGGCGACGCTGTGCGTCAATGCCCCCGGCGTGGTCGTCCTGGCAGACGACAGGGGTGCAGAAAAAACCGAAAACGGTCGGTTTGAATCCGCCTTTGTCGTGCGGGAGGGGGCGCTCTACGCCGCCGGCAGGAAGGGCGCCTACAGCCTCTTCGATGCCCAGGGGCAGCCGCTGGGAGACGCGCAGTTCTCCATGATCGAGGATGTAGGTCATGCGCTGCTCTTCAGCAGTGACCATCTGTACGGGGCGATGAGCCCCGATGGAGAGATCCTGCTGGAGCCCCGGTGGACGCAGCTGACCCCGGACGGCTCCGGCGGCTGGCTGGCGCTGGCGGGCGATCCCCTGGACGAGCATGCGGACGAGATCATTCATATCGACGGGACGGGCACAGAAAAAAAGACCGGAGTCTATTGCACCGACGGCTTGTCTCCGGTCTCCGACGGCCGCATGCCGTTTATGAACGCGGACGGGCGCTACGGCGCCCTGGACGCAGGCGGCGCCGTCGCGGTGAGCCCTGTCTGGCAATACATGGGCGCCTATTCAAACGGCCTGGCAAAGGTCGCGGGACCGGAGGGCATGGGCCTGATCGACATCAGCGGGCGCACGGTCATCGCACCGACACTGCAGTGGCTCGAGCGCAGCGCCGCGATGATCGCCGCGTGGGACGGTACCAACCTGGATGTCTACGGCCCCAGGGGCGGCCAGCGCAGGGCGAGGCTGTCGGGCAAGATACAGGAGATCGCGCTGGCAGGGGACGACCTTGTGGTGACCTACGAGGGGCGGACCTGCCTCTATGACGTAAATGGCAGGCTGCTGGCGCAGGACGGCGGAGGCGTTAGCTATACGGAGGGCACGCGCGGCCAGCTCATCGCGTCCAACGGCCAGTGGGGCGAGAAGTGCCAGTGGCTGGTCAATCCGGACGGCTCAAAGGCCTCGGGCCTGTTCCAGCAGCTGCTTCCGCTCTGCGCGGAGCGCTATGCGTTTCTGGAGATGCCGGGCGAGGCCTATGAGAGCCAGGCGCTTGGGCGAACGCAGACCGCCTGGAATTACGGGGAATGCCGCTATGGACTGATGGACGGCAGGGGAAGGATCATAACATCCGCAAAATACCGGGAGATCCGCGCCGTGAGCGGCGATCGGCTGCTGCTGATCGGGGACGATCGAGTGCAGCTCGCCGACCGGAACGGCGTCGTGATGAAGACCTGGATCATGCCTGAAGGCGCAGAAGCCAACCGCGAAGCAGCCGAATGATCGACTGGCGCAGGTCGCGCCTGGGCACGTCGGAGGCGGCGATCAGCCTGCATTCCGCCAGCACCCTGTCCCCGGCCATCAGCCTGGCCGTTCCGACGGGCTGCCCGGCATGCACGGGTGCTTCCAGCGACTTGGGCAGCTGGCGCACGATACGAATGGCTTCGCCGACGGGCACCGCCGTCTGCAGCGGCGCGTCCGCGACGATGTTGACCACCTCGCTGACGCCGTCAGTGACGGCCACGGCGTCGACGCTCTCGCCGTCAGCCAGGGCGGATTCCGAGCGAAAGTTCTCGAAGCCATAGTCCAGCAGGGTGGTGGCCGTGTCGAACCAGGTGGGGCAGTTCAGCACGGCGCCGATCAGCGACAGGCCGTCCCGTTCGGCGCTGAACACCAGGCACCGCCCGGCCTTGCCGGTGTAGCCCGTCTTGCCGCCCGTGGCGCCCTCGTAGGTCTTCAACAGCTTGTTCTTGTTCTCCAGCACGCGGCTGTATTCGTTGCCCACCCAGGGGATGATCTTGCGCTGGGTGCCGGTGATGGTCCTGAAGGTCTCGTTTTTCATGGCCGCGCGCATCACCAGCGCCAGCCCCAGCGCGGAGATGCCGTGGCCGTCGGCGTCCAGCCCGTGGGGGTTGACGAAGTGGGCGTTCGCGCCAAGCGCCTCGGCCTTATCGTTCATCATCTCGGCGAAGGCGGGCACGCTGCCGGCGATGTGCTCGGCCACCGCCACCGCGGCGTCGTTGCCGCTGCGCAGCATCAGGCCGTAGAGCATGTGTTCCATGGACAGGGTTTCCCCCTGGGACAGGTACAGCGAGGTGCCCGTGACGCCCGCGGCGTTTTTGCCCGCGGTGACCATCTCGTCCAGGCTCGCGTGCTCCAGCGCCAGCAGGGTGGTCATCACCTTGGTGGTGGAGGCCATGGGCAGGCGCTGGTCCGCGTTTTGCGCGAACAAAACCCGACCGGAGTCTGCATCGATCAGCACCGCACCCTTGGCGGCCACGTGGAACGGCTCGGAAGCGTATGCGGGGAAAACCCCGGCAAACAGCCCGAAAAGAACGAAAACAGCGATCAAACGTCTCATGGCACAGCCTCCGAAAACATGACCGCGCCTCCTTGCAGCATTGGTAAGGAGGCGCGGTCGCTTCTTTTCAAAGGATATGCAGAGACTGCGGTCGGTTTAACCGCCCTGCCCGGGAATACCCTCCGCCTTCAGCAGCGCGGCGCAGCCGGCGGAATAGCCCGAGGCCAGTATGGCGAAATCCAGCGCCGATCGGGGTGCGGCGATGGAAACCGTGTCCCCGCACATCGCCCGTATCACCTGGCTGAATTGCAGGCAGAAGGCGTCGTACAGCCCTTCCACGCTCTGGCCGGCCCCGCAGGCCAGCAGCCTGCGGATGTCCTCCATGCTGCAGGTCTGCTTCAGGGCGACGATCATCGTCAGCAGGGCGATCTGCTCCCGGCTGTACTTCTTGCCGGTAGGCCTTGGGATCAGCTGGCTCTTGACGTAATTGTTGATCATAGACGGCGAAAGGTAGCCGTGGATGTCGCTACCGTAGAGCGGCTCGTAGACCCGGGTGATGAAGGTCACCACCTGGTCCATGTAAAGACCGAGGTCTGGGATTTGCTCCCAGGATACGGGCCGAAATCGGCTGATCGGGGCGAGCGTGTCTCGGATATCGGCGTTCATGCGTCTGCCTCCTGTCACAGATCAGACCGAAGTCGTTTCTTCGGCGGGTTGCACGTACAGCGTGTGCTGGTTGGTGTAGATCACAAAGCCAGGCTTGGCGCCGCCGGGCTTTTTGACGAAGCGCCGAAGCGTGTAATCCACCGGCACCCGGGAGCTGGCCCGGCCCTTGGAATACAGCGCGGCCAGGCGGGCGGCGTAGAGTATGGTGGCCTCGTCCGGGTCCTCGCCGACGACGATCACGTGGGAGCCGGGCATGTCCTTGGCGTGCAGCCACACCTCATTGGGCTGGGCCGTGCCGGTCAGCTTGTCGTTCTGCAGATTGTTCTTGCCCACCAGTATGACCCGGCCCGACGGCGCGGTAAAGCGCATGGGCTTGGAGGGCGGCAGCTGCTTGAGCTGGCGACGGTTGCGGTTCGGGCGGACGTAGCCGAAGCGCTCCAGCTCCTGGCGCAGCTCCGATAGCTCCGCCTCCTCGCTGCACTTTTCCAGGTTGTCAAGCTGTCCCTCCAGGTAGCTCAGCTCGGCGGAGGTCTTTTCGATCTGCTCCGCGGCCAGGGTCTGGGCGTTGCGGGCTTTCTGATACAGCTTGAAGTACCGCTGGGCGTTCTGGCCGGGGGACAGCTTCTCGTCCAGCTCCACCTTCAGCATGGGCATGCCTTCCTCATAATAGTTGGGCACCTCCACCTGCTTTGCGCCCTTCTGGGCCAGGTGCAGGTTGGCGGTGAGCAGCTCGCCCTTGAGCCGGTATTCCTCCATCCGCTGGCTGCCCAGCAGCGCCTCGTTCTGCAGCGCCAGCTTGCGTTCGCAGCGTTCGATGTTCTTCTTCAGCGTCCGGTGCAGCGTGGCGCTCTTCTGCTTGATGCGCTCAGCCATGTCCCGGCCGCGGTAGAAGGCATCCATGGCCTCACTGATGGTGGGATAGGGCTCGGCCTTCATATAAGCGCGGCTGGCGTAGGGGAAGGCGACCACGTCCACCGGCGCGCCGTCGCCATCGTAGAGGATCGCCGGGGCGATGTGGTCAGGTATCAAGGCAAGGCTGTTCACTACGCTTTCGCAGGCGGCGCGCAGGTCGATCTCGCCTGAGTGGGCGTCCTCGCTGCCGGTGGCGCGAAAGGCCAGTTCCCGGGCCGTCTGGGCGGACATGCCGCTGACGCACTGGGCGATCAGCCGGTGCAGCGGGCCGTTCATCCTGGCCATGGCGGCATAGAGCGCCTCCGCCGTGACGCTGTCGTAGGGCAGCTTGCCGTGGGCGGGGGGCAGCTCGTAGCGCAGCCCCGGAAGCACTTCGCGCACCGAGGAGATCAGCTCGTTCACCCGGCGGGCACTGTCGATGATTCGGCCGTCACCGCCCACGAATATGATGTTGGAGTGCTTGCCCATGAACTCGCAGATGATGCGCTTTTTCGCGGTGTCGCCCAGCTCGTCGTGGTGCTCGATCTCCACCTCGAGGATACGGTCGCACTCCAGCGCACGTATGCCGCAGACCCTGCCGCCGGTGATGTGCTTGCGCATCAGCATACACAGCGCCGGGGGCTCCAGCGGGTTGTTCTTGCGGGTCGTGGTCAGGTGGGCGCGGGCGCAGTTGGCGGTGGCCGACAGCAGCAGCTGCCGGTTTTCGCCCCCGTTGCGTATGGTGAGCACGATCTCGTCCCGCTCGGGCTGTATGATCTTGTTTACGCGACCTCCGGCCAGCGACCGGTCCAGTTCCCGGGCCACGAGGCCGAGGGTCAGTCCGTCAAAGGGCATATCTGTTCCTCCAAACTGTGTTTCCTTGTTATGGGCACCATTATAAACCTTTTGGATGGATTGCGCAACAGGAACATTTGTGATAAAATAGCAGGGCATACCTCCCGGCGTCCCGGAATAGATTGAACCGAAACGGATGACGCAAGGAGGGTTCCAGATGAAGTTATCGGGAAGTCAACGCAGGGTGTACCTGCTGGCGCTGGCGCTGCTGGTCGTCGCGGTGGCGCTGGCGAGCGCCTGGTCGCTGTGGGGGAAGCCTGACGGGTCGCCCGGGGCCACAACGATGCCCACTCAGGACGTGCAATCAGGACAGGACGCGGAGCCCTCGCAGGGTTTGCAGCCACCGCAGGAGGCCGATGAAGCGCCGGCCGACCGGCAGGCCGCGGCGGATGGCGGGGCTGAAGCCGCCGACGGGAGCGGGGGAGCCAAGACCTCCACCATCGTCTACTACCAGGACAACTACGGCTATCTCGTGCCTGTGATGTGCTCCGTGCCCATGGAGGACGGCATCGCCAAGGCGACGCTGAACATGATGGTGCAGAGCGTGGGAAACGACATGCAGGCAGCACGGCTGGGCCTGCGCACGGTGCTGCCAGAGAACACGAAGATCGACCTGGACATCTCTAACGGCCTGGCCCGCATCGACCTGAGCCGGGAGGTGCTGGACATGGCCGACGCCGCGGCGGAGAGCAACATGGTCAACGCCGTGGTGCAGACGCTGACGGAATTCGACAGCGTGGACAAGGTGGAATTCCTGATCGACGGCCAGAAGCGGGAGACGCTGACCCACGGCACCCCGGTGGCCGGCCAGTTCACCCGGGGCGACATCAACCTGGAGAGCGTCGAGCCCACCATGGCCGGGGCCTCCGTCCAGCCGGTCACGCTGTACTTCCCCGGGGATTCCGGCGCGGTGATCGTGCCCGTGACCCGGATGGTCCACTCCCGGGCGGACGTGAACACCGCCGTGCTGGAGCTGGCCAAAGGCCCCGGCAACGGGGACGTGCTGGAGAGCGTGGTGCCGGCGGGCTGCGGGCTGATCGACGTTCAGGTGGAAAACGGCGTGGCGAAGCTGAACTTCACCTCGGAGTTCGTGAACCTGGTGGAGAATTCCGACGGCGGGCGCATGGCGCTGAAGGCGCTGGTGCTGACCTGTACCCAGTTCGACGGCGTGGATTCGGTGGAGATCTACGTGGACGGCAGGAAATACGACGCCACCCAGGGCGAACTGGGCGTGCCCACCTTCATGAACGTGGCTGATTCCATCGTATACGATTACATCCAGACCCAGTCCGCGATGCTGTTCGACTTTGAATGACCCGTGGCGGCGGCGATTCGCCGTCACGCCTTGACGAATGCCGCTACGGTACGAAACTACAAATGCTGTTGGGAGGCAAATGACATGACGACAATCGATCGCGCTCCGGACGAGCTGCGCATGGTGCGCATACTGCCGGACTATACCGAAATGGCCGCAGGGTCCGTGCTGATCTGCTGCGGCAGGACCAGGGTGATCTGCACCGCATCGGTGCAGGAGGGCGTGCCTTCGTTCCTGCGGGGGAAGGGGAAGGGCTGGCTGACGGCGGAATACGCCATGCTGCCCGGCTCCACGCCCCAGCGCAAGGCCCGGGACGGCGTAAAGAAGGACGGGCGGGGCGTGGAGATACAGCGCCTGATCGGCCGCTCCCTGCGCGCTGCCTGCGACCTGACCCGCCTGGGCGAGCGCACGGTCTACATCGACTGCGACGTGATCCAGGCCGACGGCGGCACCCGCACCGCCGCCATCACCGGGGCCTTCGTGGCGCTGTGCATCGCCGTGGACAGGCTGATCGAGCAGGGAACGCTGGTGGATTCCCCGATCATCCGCCAGGTGTCGGCGGTGTCCGCGGGCGTCATCGACGACGTCTGCACGCTGGACCTGGAATACGCCCAGGACAGCCGCGCCCAGGTGGACATGAACATCGTCATGACCCGAGACGGCAGGGGAAACCTGGGCTTCGTGGAAGTGCAGGGCACCGGCGAGGGCCGCAGCTATACCCGCGCCGAGCTGGACCGCCTGCTGGCGCTGGGTGAAAAGGGCTGCCTGGAGCTGATGGACGCCCAGAGGGAAGCCCTGGGCGACCGCGCCGGGGTCATCTGCAAAAAGCCCCGGCTGGTGTTGGCCAGCAACAATTTCGGCAAGCTGAAGGAGCTCAGGCAGCTGCTGGGCGACCGCTTTGAGGTGCGCTCCATGCGCGAGCTGGGCGTGGAGACAGACGTGGAGGAGACGGGTCAGACCTTTGAGGAGAACGCCCTGATCAAGGCGAAGGCCCTGATGGACATCTGCCACTGCGCGACACTGGCCGACGATTCCGGGCTCTGCGTGGATCAACTGGGCGGACGGCCCGGCGTCCACTCCGCCCGCTACTGCGGCGTGCACGGCGACGACGAGGCCAACAACCAGCTGCTTTTGCAGGAGCTGGCCGATCAGCCGAAGCCCCCTCAGGCCCACTACGGCGCGGCGGTGGCGCTGTGCCGCCCGGGCCGGGAGCCGGTGATCGCCTATGGCCGTTGCGAGGGCGAGATCCTTGGCGAATACCGGGG
>JAFRJF010000199.1 GCA_017432405.1 Clostridia bacterium
CAGCGCCCACGACAGCGCCCACGCAAGCGCCCACGATAGCGCCGACGACAGCGCCCACGCAAGCGCCGACGACAGCGCCCACACAAGCGCCGACGACAGCGCCCACACAAGCGCCGACGACAGCGCCGACGCAAGCGCCGACGACAGCGCCCACACAAGCGCCGACGACAGCGCCCACGCAAGCGCCGACGGCAGCACCGACAGAGGCTCCGACGGCAGCGCCGACAGAGGCGCCGACAGCAGCGCCGACGGAGACCCCGACGACAGCGCCCACAGAGACCCCGACGACAGCGCCCACAGAGGCTCCGACAGAGGCTCCGACAGAGGCACCTACTGAAGCGCCCACAGAGGCTCCGACGGCAGCGCCGACAGAGGCTCCCACTGAAGCGCCGACGGAGGCCCCGACGGAGGCTCCTACCGAAGCGCCCACAGAGGCTCCGACTGAAGCGCCGACAGAAGCGCCTACTGAAGCGCCCACTGAGGCCCCTACGGAAGCGCCGACTGAAGCGCCGACTGAAGCGCCCACAGAGGCTCCGACTGAAGCGCCTACTGAAGCGCCCACTGAGGCCCCTACGGAAGCGCCGACTGAAGCGCCGACTGAAGCGCCGACTGAAGCGCCCACAGAGGCTCCGACTGAAGCGCCTACCGAGGCTCCCACTGAAGCGCCTACCGAGGCTCCAACGGAAGCGCCCACTGAGGCTCCGACGGAGGCTCCTACCGAGGCCCCGACTACGGCGCCGACCGAGGCGCCTATCGCGCAGATCAAGCCTGCCGTCATTTCCTTCGATGGGATTGCTGCCGGGGAATCGGTGCTCACAATTGGCAATGCGGATGTAACGGTCACATGGCTTGCGGAAGGCGATGTACAGAGCTACTATTATCAGTTTATCAATCCGTATGGAACCGTGGTCGTGTCCGCGGAGGCTGTGGATGAAACCAGCTATACCATCGCTGAGGGTTCGATGCTCGTCGGCGAGGCCTATACGCTGAAGGTCGGCGCGTTGCCGGAAAACGGCGGCACCGATGACATCGTGTGGACAACCGCAACATTCATGAGGCAGCTGCCTGAGGAAGACCAGGGCTTCCGGATCAGCAATGGCGTCGTGACCGGATATACCGGAGAAGGCGGGAAAATCACGGTGCCAGCCGCCGACAAGGATGGAAACAGTGTCGTAGCCATCGGCGAATCCGCATTCAAGGGCAACAAGGCGATTACCGCGGTTGCCCTGCCGGATAGCGTGACCGCGATCGGCGCATCGGCATTTGAGGGGTGCAGCGCCCTCGGTCGGATCCAGATCCCCGAAGCGGTGACGACGATCGGTGAGGCGGCGTTCCTGGATTGTGGGAAGCTGACCGCCGTAAACATTCCGGATGCGCTGCAGGTGATCGAAAAAGAAACATTCAAGGGCACTTCTTCCCTCAGGCGCGTGACCTTGCCCGCCAATGCCAGGACGATCAACGAAAAGGCCTTTGTCAACAGCGCCCTCCAGGAGATCGCCCTGCCCGAAGCGTTGGAATCCATCGCCGATGACGCGTTTGACGGCCCCGACAAGGTATCCATAAGCGCAAAGGAAGGGACCTATGCCTATCGATGGGCTGTGGAGCACCTGTATATCGCTGACAGCGAGGCGATGTATGTCAACGTCACGCAGGATGCGAACAGCGCCCATCCCGGGGAAACCATAGCCTGGACGGCCTGGGGTTATAACGGCGTTGAGCCGTATAAATTCCGTTTCCAGCTGTACAGGAACGGCGAGTATGTGACGCGCCAGTCCTATACGGAGTCGAACCGGTTCGAGTATGTGCCGGAAGAACCCGGCTCGTACCACGTCCTTGTTGAGATGAAGGACGACAACGGAGACGTCGTCAAGAAGCAGAGCGATGTACTGGCAGTTCGCACCGAGGCTGTCGTCATCGACAAGGTCACCTGTGACAGCGATACGCTCCAAACCGCAGAAAGCGTGGTTTGGATGGCCACGGCTTCGGGCGGATCTGGCGAATACCTGTATCAGTTTACGCTCAGGCGCGGCGATGAGATCGTCAACACCCGTGATTATGCCGAAACGCCCTGGTATTCGTTCACGTTTGACCGCGCGGGCGCGTACAGCCTGGAGGTCGTTGCCAGGGACAGCCTCGATAAAGTCTCGGAGGTATTCTCCCAGGATGTCGAGGTTGCGCTGCGGCCTGCCCAGATCGTCGGCATCTCGGCGGACCGGCAGGAAGGCATGGTTGGCGAGCCCATCGCTTGGACGGTTTACGCCGAAGGCGGCGCTGCGCCCTTGAAATATGCCTTTGACGTCTATATCAATGGGGAAGAGGAAGACGGACGGGTCTTTACCACATCCCCCGACTTTACATATACCCCTGAGGAAAAGGGTGTCTACGAGATCAAGGCAAGGGTGCGCGACGCCGATAACAACACGGTTTCCCAGATGAGCGAGGGCGTTGCGGTGTTCGATCAGCTGACCGTAACCGCTGTCGTGTCCAACAACGATGCTTCCGCCGTGGGCGAGACCTCGGTCTGGACCGGCCGCGTCGTGGGGGGCCAGGCCCCGTATGCCTATCAGTGGACCGTCTGCAGGGATGGCGAGGCCTTCGACACCTGCTCGACTGAGGAAAACCAGCTTGGCTACAGGCCAGATTCGGCGGGCAGCTATACCGCACAGCTGACCGTCACGGACAGCATTGGCCAAACCGCCACCGCCATTTCAGCGGCCCTCCCTGTCGTTGACGACGGGCAGGAGTTTACATTCAGGGTCCTGGCGGACGGTTCGTGCGAGGTGACCGGGTATAGCGGAGAGGCCACCGAGCTGGTGATTCCCCGCGAGGACGGGGAGGGCCACGCGGTCAAGGCCATCGCGGCTTCCGCCTTCCTTGGAAGAAAGGAATTCATCAACCTGACATTGCCGGATACCATTGAAACCATCGGTGATAGCGCCTTTGAGGGCTGCGGCTTTACCGGTGCCCTTGAGCTGCCGAAATTCGTGCAGCTGGGAGAACGCGCCTTCTTCGGCTGCAACCAGCTGAACAACCTCATACTGCCGGAAGGCGCGACCGTCATCCCGGCGTTCGCGTTTGCCGGATGCTCCGGCCTCAGTGGCGACTTGGTGATCCCCGACGGCGTGGAATCCATCGGAGAGAGCGCATTTGAAGATTGCTTCGGATACGATGGCGGGCTTTACCTGCCGCAGGAGCTGCTGACGATCGGCCGGTATGCTTTCAGGAACACGAACTTCAGCTTTGTGGAAATATCGGAAAAGGTGACGGAGATCGGCGAGGGGGCGTTTGACGACGGCTCTGAGAGCCTTGCCTTCCTCACGCCGCAGGGTTCCT
This sequence comes from Clostridia bacterium, assembly GCA_017432405.1. The sequence goes on from JAFRJF010000199.1 coordinate 3,334, forward strand.
ATGCCTGGCGCTTTGCCACGGATTCGGGCATCGCGTGTATTGACCCGGACAGCTTTATCTTTACGGAAGTAACCGACAATGTGATCATGGTGACGGCCAACGGCAACTGGCATGTGGAAAGTGATGCGGATTGGCTGCATTTGGACATCACCGAGGATTCGGGAGACAGCTATGTCGAGTTCTCCATGGATCCTAACCCGAGCTCGGTTTCGCCCAGGACCGCAACAGTCCGGTTCATATGCGGTGAATCGACCAGCGAAGTCCAGCTGACCCAGGCGCCTTCGGAAGTCCTTGTTTCACAGATCCAGATTTCTCCGCTGCCCGGGACGGCGAGGGCGGACGGCGTATATACCGTACAGGCCGCGATCACACCTTCGGACGCCACGACCCCCGAGCTTGACTGGTCCGTCAGCGCGCCTGAAATCGCCAGCATCGAACCCTCGCAGGATGGCCTTTCCGCGACGGTCAGCTTCAAAAAAGCGGGCAGGGTCTCGCTCACCGCGACCGCAACGGACGGAAGCGGCGTTTCGGATGTCGAATCCTATGTCGTCACCGACGAAGCGCTCGTGACGGACATCAAGCTTGAGAATTCGACGATGCATACGACCTACGAGCACATACCCATGGTCATCGCGACGGTTTATCCCGTTGACGCGGCCAACAAGGACCTGCGGTGGACTGTCAGCGACGAGGACATCGCCAGCATTCAGGCGGATGGCGCCTGGGCCTACCTGATCTATCACAAGCCCGGCACGGTCACGGTCACCGCAACCGCCATGGACGAATCCGGCATCAGCAAGAGCCTGGTATGCACGGCGCCGCAGATCGTGCCGGTGACGGATATCTCCCTGTATACGATGCAGGATTCGACCGCTGTGCCCTATCCGAGCGTCCAGCACGTGCTGGTGGGCAAGACCTACAGGATCAACGCCAAGGCGGAGCCGACGAACGCCACGAATAGGAATATCACCTGGTCGACCAGCGATGATACGGTGGCCTCCATTGAGCAGAACAGCAGCACCGTGAGCGTGACGATCCTCCAGGAAGGCGAGGCGGTCGTCACGGCCACCGCGGCGGATGGCAGCGGCATTTCGGAGAGCGTCGTACTCGAGGCAACCATCCCCGTGGAAAGCATAAAGCTGCTCAAGACGCAATCTCCGCTCAAGCCCTACTGGGTTGGGGAGCAGTATGTCGTTCAGGCGAACGTCCTGCCCGAAAACGCGGCCAATCGCGATCTGGCCTGGACTTGCACGGATGATTCCATCGTCCGGATGGATGTTTACAACAATGAGGTCATGCTCAACATCGTGGGCGAGGGGCGCTGTCAGATCACGGCGGCCTCGACGGACGGATCCAACAAGAAGATTACCTTCAGCGTATGGGCGATGCAGGATATCGCCAGGAGCGTGACGATCGATGGCCTGCAAAGCGAGGTGTCCATCGGGGACCAGGTGCGCATTGCCCCGACCGTGCTGCCCGCGGAGATCCCGGAGCGGGAATTCACATGGCAAAGCAGCGACGAGAGCATCGCCACGGTCAAGCCCTACATCAGGGGCAGCGCAGAGGATCGCTTCCCCGAGGCTGAGGTCACCTTCTGCCGCAAGGGCAGCGCCACCATCACGGCCACCGCGACCGATGGCAGCGATCTCTCCGCGTCCTGGACGTTCGATGTCACCGGCGGAACGCTGGTGGAGAGCATTGAGATCGGCCTGAATGAGGGGCAGCTGAAGCAGGCGGGCAACACCTATGATCTTTCCCTCTCGGTCCTGCCCTCGGACGCCTCCAACAAGAAGCTGCGCTGGGAGATCAGCGGCGAAAACCTCGCCAGCATTGACGAGCGCATGAAGACGATCACCTTCAACGAGGGAGGAACCGTCACCATTACCGCTTACGCGACAGACGGAAGCGGCGTGCAGGCCAGCCGGACCTTCACCGTCCAGGGCATCGTGCCCATGACCGGGCTGGAGCTGAGCCCCGCCCAGTGGAATATCAAACACGATATGGCGGCTGAGGTCGGCCATACCTATGGCATCAATGCGAATATCATCCCCTCCAACACCACGAATGGCTGGAAGATCGGCCTTGAATGGACCAGCAGCGACAGCAGCATTGTGGACATCAAGGCGAGCAATCATTCCGCCCAGCTGACCTTCAAGAAGAGCGGCGATGTCACCATTACCGCGAGGACGACCGACGGAAGCGATTTCTCGGCGAGCTGCACCTATCACGCGGTGGATCCCATCGAGGTTTCCGGCATCAAGCTCACGCCGGCCAAGGGGAACCTTGACAACGACATGTATGTCCAGGCCGAGGAGACCTATGGCGTTGAGCTCGGCATCCTGCCGGAGGACGCCTCGGGCAAGGGCAACCTGGGCATCCAGTGGAGCAGCAGCGCCGACAACCTTGTATCCATCCAACCTGTCAGCTATGGCGCGCTGCTGACCTTTCACGGCGCCGGAGACGTCACCGTCACCGCCAGGTCGACGACCGTCAGCGGCATTGAGGACAGCGTCACTTACCATGTGCTGGGCAGGATCGAAACCACGGGGATCCGGCTGGAGCCCGCGCCGTGGAACCTGAGCCATGACATGAAGGCGAATTACGGCAAGACCTATGGCATCACCGCCGTGATCCTGCCGGAGGACGCGACCGACAGGAACACGACCGCCATCGATTGGAGCGCCTCGGACGCCGACGCGGTCACCATCAAGCCCTCCGGACGGTCCGCGCAGCTGACGTTCCTCAAGGCGGGGGATGTCACCGTCACGGCGCGCGTCGTGGGCAAAGAAACATACACCGCCAGCGTGACCTACCACGTCGTGGGAATCACCAAGGCGCAGTCTGTAACGCTGTATGATCCCATTACCGCCTTTGGCGACACCGCGCCCGCGCCGGTCAAGGGCTCCACGTTCCGCCTGAATGCCAAGGTCCTGCCGGCGGAGACCACGAACAAGTTCCTCAGGTGGAAGAGCAGCGACGAGAGCATTGCCACGGTGGAAGAGGGCGGCATAATCGATGGCGACGCGAACAGCTGCGCGCTCGTGACCTTCCTGAAGACGGGCACGGTCACCATTACGGCCACCACCACCGATGGCACCGGACTTGCGGCCCAATACACCTACAACGTGCTGGATCACGTTTCCAGCGTCTCGCTGAACAAGAGCACGCTGAGGATGGATGTGGGCAGCTCGGAGCGGCTGACGGCGACGGTATTGCCCGCCAATGCCCGCGACAAGAGCGTATCCTGGAGCAGTAGCAACAACCTGGTCGCCTCCGTGAACCAGAATGGCGAGGTATATGCCGGCGGCAAGGGCAGCGCGGTGATCACCGCGACGACCTACGACGGCAAGAAGACCGCCACGTGCCAGGTGACGGTGATCTCCCTGGTGAACCGCGTGGAGCTGAACAAATCCGCCCTGACGCTGGCCCAGGGAAAGACGGAGACGCTCGTCGCCAACGTCCTGCCCACCTATGCGGACAACCGCTCCGTGACCTGGAGCAGCAGCAACCAGAGCGTCGCGACCGTGGATGGCGCCGGCAAGGTGACCGCCAGGGCGGCGGGCACCGCAGTGATCACGGTGGCTTCGGTCGAGGGCGGCAAGACGGCGACCTGCAAGGTCACCGTGCCGGCTCCGGCGCCGGTCGCCACGCTGAAGGCCATCAGCCCCGGCCTGAAGCGGCTCACGGACAGCGTATACGCCTACTGCTACGCGCTTTCAACGGGGCACATCAACGTTTATACCAATTCCTCGCTGAACGTGCGCGGAACGGTGACCAGCGGCGCCTCGACGGTCAATTATATCGACGGCGCAAAGGACGAGGTGTGGATCCTGGGCGTAGGCACCGCCTCCAACAACGTCAACTGGGCGAAGGTGTCCTATCCCGCCGGCAACGCCCGCAAGGTGGCCTATGTGCCGCTGGATCAGCTGGTCCAGGGCACGGCGACGGAATCGAAGACGTCGAAGACAAAATACAATATCGCCATGCGCAGGGGCGGCAGCACGAGCAGCAGCCACTTCGTGGCCGCTGGCGACACGGTCTACCTGCTGAACAGGGACAGCGCCTACTGCCAGATCCTCTATCCCGTTTCAGGGGGCAAGTGGCGGATCGGCTGGTGCACCTGTGCCCAGTATGACGGATCGGGCGCGTCGACGCCCACCCGGCCGATCGTGCCCATAACCTATGCGACGAAGACCAGCGCCAAGGGCCAGGAGTTCATCAAGGCCCACGAGGGATACCATCTGAATGCCTACAAGGATCCGGGCGGGGTCCCCACCATCGGCTGGGGCCACACCGCGGGCGTGACGATGGGCATGACCATCACCGCGCAGCAGGCCCAGTCGTATTTCGAGCAGGACCTGAAGGCAAAGGAAGCCATCGTGGACAGCTTTGCCAAGGCAAACGGCATATCCTTTACCCAGCAGCAGTACGATGCGCTGGTATCCATGACGTACAATCTGGGCAATCAGCCGTGGCAAACGTCTTGCCGGTTGACCAATGCGCTCAAGAAGTACAAGTCGGGATCCAGCGTGAAGATACCGACCGAGAAGGTGTGGGAATGCTTTGCCACGTGGCACCACATTGGGTCGAACGACTGCTACGGGCTGTACAATCGCAGGATGAACGAGGCGCGGATATTTGCCCTTGGCGATTACACCCGCAAGACCAACTGGAAGACGCCCTACTGGCTGCTGGATGGAAAGCCGGGCTACGAGGTTCCCGACGGATGGGTGCCGGACGAATACAAGAATGGCAGTGGCTCGGGCAGCGGCTCGGGCAGCAGTTCGGGCAGCGGCACGACCGGCAAGGACGATGTGCTCTGGCTCGAAAGCCCATTCTTCAAGGGGCTGAGCACAAACGCCTATGCCTACTGCTACGCGCTTTCGGACGGCAGGGTCACGCCCTATACCAGCAAGACCCTGACGACGCCCGGAACCACCGAAGGCGCATCCTCCAGCGCCTACATCGACGGCAAGAACGACGAGCTCTGGCTGATGGGGGTCGGCAGCACCAACGGCAAGCTGTGGGCCTATGTTTCCTATCCGATAACCGGAAAGAACAAGCGCCGGAACTGCTATCTGCCGCTGAACGCCATCGTACAGGGCGGAGGCGTCTGGTCGGTCCTGGGTTCCAAGATAGCCTTCCAGAGTTATTGTGTATCCGACAAAAAGAGCCGGGGGTTCAATTACAATCACTATGTCGCCAGCGGTGATATAGTGTATGGCCTTTCGGCGGATGGCGGTTACTGCCAGATCGGGTATCCTGTCACGGGAGGGAAGTGGAGGATCGCGTGGTGCACGACGGATCAGTTTAATAGTAAATTGGAGATCTCGTTCGGAAAGAATACCTCGAACTTCGACGTCAACAATCCAAAGGTGTATTTGCAGACCATGGAGGATTACAAGAAAGTGCAATACGGCTATAGTGACAAAGCAGGGACAGTTTGGACCAGCCTATACAATTCCGGTTGTGGCATCCTGTCGATGACAAATGCCATAAATGTGTTGACGGGAAGGTATGTAGATCCGGTGCCGATGTCTGCTTGGGCGGTAAAGCTTGGGGAGGAAAATCCTGGTAGTTATAGGGTGAATGGTGTCGGGACGGATGGAGCCACTTTTTATCCAGGATGGTGTGCGGAGTATGGAGCACAATATGGTATAAAGTATGATAAAAGTACCGGAAGTCTAACAGAGGTAAAAAATCACCTGAAGAATGGTGGAGTTGCTGTTGTTAGTTTGGTCTGGTATGAAAACAAAGCTTGGTATGGACACTTGGTATGTATAGCCGCTTATGACGATAATCGGGGATTCCTTGCTTTGGACTCTTATCCATCAAACCCCAGAGGGACGGGTGCGTCAGGAACCAGATGGTTGAAGGACAGCGACTGGAAGGGAAGATGGAATCCGGGAGGAGGATTCTTCCTGATGTCACGGCGGTAGTAACGACGGGACGGCCAGTTCCCTTGCCCCGCCCCCTTTCCACAATCATTCTGTGGAAGGGGGCGTTATCATGCCGCGAAAGGCGTACCCAACACATAATGAACGTCCTTTTGCATTGGCAAATACACATGGGAGCGGTTTCTGCGCCACTACATGACCGCAGGCCGGAAGGGATTCTGCCGGACGCGCACAGAGCCGCCCCCCTTTTCATGCCCGAAAACAAGGGTTGTCAAAGGCCTTGAAGTGCGCTATATTGTTATGGGAGTTAAAACGCGATGCCAGAAATACACGGGACAAGGGGACGGTTCTCTTGTCCCACTTTTATTTGTTCATAGAATGCAACAGGATTTGCCACACTCTTTTTCTTGCATTTTTGTGACGGTTCATGTAGTATAATAGCAGTAAAGTGGCTATGTGTGCCTCCTGAACTTCCGCGACCATGGCTGCGCGTCATAACCCCATAAAAGGAGCTGATGGAATGAATCACAACAGAATAATAAAACGACTCGCGCTGCTGCTGACGCTGGCGCTGCTGCTGGCGGGGACGGCGCTGGCGGAGATCGAAATCGCCGGGGAGGGATTGCCCAATAATGAACTGGACCTCGCCCTGGAGAATGTGGATCTGGAGCTGCCCGAAGGCGGCATCGACATCGACCTGTCCACGGCGCTGGACGGTCTCGATGCCGTCGACGATGTGCCCGCGATCGATATTTCCGGGACGCCCAACGCCGAAACGACCACGCTCATGCTGGGCGTAAACGAGAAGCATGCCCTGGATGTCCAGGCGATTGGCGGGGGCAAGAAGGTAAAGTTCAAATCCTCGAAGGCGACGGTCGCCAAGGTCACGTCGAAGGGCGTCATCAAGGGCGTGAAGAAGGGCAGGGCGAAGATCACCTGCACGGTCGGGGGCAAGACAGCCGCCGTCTATACGGTGCGGGTCCTCCCTGCGCCGGGCAAGGTCACGCTGAGCGCAGAGACCCTCACCCTGGGGGTGAAGCAGAGCGCGACGCTGGCGCCTTCGATTCCCGCTGGCACCCATGCCTCCTTTACCTGGTCCTCAAAGGACGCGACCATCGCCGCTGTGTCCCAGGCGGGCAAAATCACCGGCAAGAAGGCGGGCACGACCACCGTCACGGTCAAGACCCATAACGGCAGGAAGGCCAGTGTGAAGGTGACGGTGAAAAAGGCCCCGCGCAAGGTGACGCTGGACAGGCGCACGGCGTCCCTCAATGTGAAGGACACCCTCCGACTGAAGGCCACGCTGCCGTCCGGTACATATTCCCCGATCACCTGGTCGAGCAGCGACAAGAAAATCGCCAGGGTCAGCGCCGCCGGCAAGGTGACCGCGGTGGCCGTCGGCACGGCGACGATCACTGCCGCGACCTACAATGGGCGCACGGCCGCCTGCGTGGTGACGGTGAATCCCGATGAAGCCGAGGTCGACTATCGGGCGCTGCTGATTGGCGAGGAGAACTTTCTTTCCGATGTCTGCACCCGTAACAGGGGCGACGTGCTGCATATGGAAAATATGCTCATGAATGTCAAGGGATATTACGGCGGGCGCTATTCCATCACCAAGAAATACGATCTGTCGGCCAAACAGGTGCTGAGCGCCATCAAGACCACCTTCGCCGACGCGGACGAGAACGACGTTTCACTGTTCTTCATCGCCACCCACGGCGATGTGAGCTCCACGGGCGAGTACGCGGGCTACCTGAGCATGGTGCCCAGCGGCGACATGCTGTTGGGGGAGCTGGCCAATGCCCTGAAGGCGGTGCCCGGCAAGGTGATCGTCATACTGGAATCCTGCGGGTCAGGCGCCGCGGTATATGCCAACGGCAATGGCGCAACCGACAGGAAGGCGATGCTTGAAGCGGCCAAACAGCGTGCCAAGGCCTTTGACGCGGCGGCGATCCGTGCCTTTGCCAATGCGGATACCGGCGTCAGGGTGCGGGTCGACGCATCGGATTCCGGCGATACCCGGGCGAATACCGGAGAGTTTCGCGTGGATAACAAGTTCTATGTGCTGACAGCCTCTGACTATAACGAGCTCAGCTGGGGCAATGAGGTGTATGACGCCGACAGGTCCTACAACTACTTTACGCTGTGGCTGATCCAGGGCATCGGTGTTTCCGGTTCCATGCCCGCGGACGCCAACAACAACGGGCAGACCACGCTGAACGAGTTGTATCAGTACATTTCGGATGTGGGGGACGACTATCCGTTCAGGCCGACTGATGGCGGCGTCTATTACCAGCACGTGCAGGTTTATCCCGCCAAGAGCAATTTCGTGCTGTTCTGCCGGTAACGGCAACCTTAAGACAGGGCTCCGAGCCATCGGCTCGGAGCCCTGTCTATCGGGATATGTCAGGCGGCGATCCTCAAAATCGACGACGCCAGCGAGAACAGCACCAGCAGCGAGAGCACGTCCACGATGGTGGTGATGAACGGGCTGGCCATCACGGCGGGGTCCAGGTGGGCGCGCTTGGCCAGCATCGGCAGCGTGCAGCCCACCAGCTTGGCGATGACCACCGTGCAGAACATGGCCATGCAGATGGTGGCGGCCACGGGCATGGTGATGTCGGGGTTGATGAAGCGGCGGTCGAAGAACATCAGCTTCGCGAAGTTTGCCAGCGACAGCGCCGCGCCGCAGAGTATGGACACCCGGAATTCCTTCCACATCACCCGGAACACGTCCTTCAGCTCCAGCTCGTTCAGCGACAGGCCGCGGATGATGGTGACCGACGCCTGGCTGCCGGAGTTGCCGCCGGTGTCCATCATCATCGGGATGTAGGCGGTCAGCACCGGGATCAGCGCCAGCGCGTTCTCGAACCGGGAGATGACGATGCCGGTGAAGGTGCCGGAGATCATCAGCAGCAGCAGCCACGGAATGCGGTTCTTCCAGATCTCGAAGACGCCCGTCTTCAGGTAGGGCTTGTCGGAGGGGGTGATAGCGGCCATCTTCGCGATGTCCTCGCTGGCCTCCTCTTCCATGATGTCCAGGGCGTCGTCGACGGTGATGATGCCGACCATGCGGTTCTCGGCGTCCACCACGGGCAGCGATGTGAAGTCGTACTTCGACATGGTCTGCACGGCGGTCTCCTGGTCGTCCTGGGTGCCCACGCTGATGGCGTTGGCGGTCATCAGGCTCTCACAGGTGTCCTCCGGGTTGGCCAATATCAGCGTGCGAATCGTCACCGTGCCCAGCAGGTGGTACTTGTCGTCCAGCACATAGCAGGTGTTGATGGTCTCCTTGTCCACGCCGGTGACGCGGATGTGGTTGATGGCGTCCGCGGCGGTCATCTGCGGGGTCAGGGCCACGAACTCGGTGGTCATCACCGACCCGGCGGTATCGTCATTGTACTTCAGGATCTCGTTGATCTGCTTGCGGGTGTCGGGGTCGGCCTGGGTCAGTATGCGCCGCACCATGTTGGCGGGCATCTCCTCGATCAGGTCGACGGCGTCATCCATGTACATCTCGTCGATGACGGCCTTCAGCTCGGTGTCGGAAAAGCTGCGGATCAGCGTCTCCTTCACGTCGCTCTCCATCTCGACGAAGGTCTCGGCGGCCAGGTCCTTGGGCAGCAGCCGGAAGATGGCCGGCATCAGCTTCTCGGGCATGTCGCTGAGGATCGCCGCGATGTCCGCGGGATACAGCGTCTGCATCAGGTCCCGCAGGGATGCGTATTTCTTCTCTTCCGCCAGCTTGCGAAAGGTCTCCTCCAGGATTTCAGTCCTTTGATTCAAGGTCACTCCTCCAATCATTGTTTGATGATGGAACGGCGCGCGCATGGCAAAACGCCGCTCCTCTGACAGGAGCAGGACACAGCAGATTGGATCAGGACAGCGCAGCAGGGCGCCGCTTCCTGTTTAAAATCGATGAGACTTATAAAGGGGAAGTGAACGCCGGTGCGAAGGCCGTCGTATGTGATCTAAGCTTGTGCCATAGCTACTACCGCCAGCGTCCATTCGCTTCACCCTCCTGTATCTGAATTTAAAGTGGAAACACTTCTGTTCTGATTTTAAATCAGCGGGGATGGTTTTGTCAATGGATTTCGGCAAATTTGTGCCCATTTTTTGCTTGTTGCAGATGTGTTAACGAGCGATCAAACGATGACGCAAATTGGACGCTGAATGTTCGGGTTTTTGGCGTTTGCAACAGGTTGATAACACCCAAGATTCGCCTTTTTTCGGGGTTTTGAGGGAAAAAACGGGTTTACGTTATCTCTTTGATTTTCGTCAAAAAAGTATTGACAAATCGTGACACTATTTGCTATAATAACCAAGCTGTCAGGGAGCAAGGGCCTTAAAAACCCGGTGACCGACAGCGGCGAACCTTGAAAACGATACAGAGGAAACGAGTACAAGATCTTGCAGACTTGCGAGGATGGCCGAGAGGCAGGAGCGAGGAAGCGAGATGAAAACAGTCAGAATTCTATGAGTAAAACGCCACGAGGTAACAAGAAAGCGGAGGCTTTGGCGAGCCGAGGCGAGTAGGGGAACCAAGTGGAGAAGGATTAAACATCAGAGTTTGATCCTGGCTCAGGACGAACG
>JAFRJF010000200.1 GCA_017432405.1 Clostridia bacterium
AAAGCGGCTCCACGCTGCGCTTCCTGCTGCCCGTCGCGGCGGCATTGGGCGCTCAGGCCACCTTTATCGGCCACGGACGCCTCCCCCAGCGGTCCAACGCCCCGCTGGTGGAAGCGCTGCGGGCCCACGGCGCGGTCCTCGACAATGGCCTTCTGCCCATGGCGGTTTCAGAGCCCCTGGCCGGCGGGCTTTGGACCCTGCCGGGAGACGTGTCCAGCCAGTACGTCACCGGGCTGCTGTTCGCGCTGCCGCTGCTTGACGGGGACAGCGCGATCCGGCTGACCACGCCGCTGGCCTCCGCCGCCTATGTGGACATGACATTGCAGGCCCTGGGGCAGTTCGGCATTGCCGTCGAGGTGACCGAAAGCGGCTGGCGCATTCCCGGTCGCCAGCGCTATCGCACTCCCGGTGAGGTCGTCGTCGAGGGCGACTGGTCGGCGGCGGCCTTCTGGCTGGCGGCCAACGCGCTGGGCGCAAGCATCGACGTTGTAGGCCTGGACCCCGGCAGCGTCCAGGGAGACAGGGCCGTCGCCGCGCTGCTGGGGCAGGATACAATCGACGCCACCCACGTGCCGGACCTGGTGCCCGCGCTGGCGGTGGCGGCGGCAAGCCGGCCCATGCGGACGGTCATCACCGGCGCGGCCCGGCTGCGCCTGAAGGAGAGCGACCGCCTGCAGAGCGTGGCGGACATGCTGGCGGCGCTGGGACACAGCGCCACGGTCACGCCCGACGGGATGATCATCGATGGCGGCAGGCCGAAGCCATGCGCAGCCGCCATCCGCACCGTGGACGGGGCCAACGACCACCGCATCGTGATGGCCGCCGCCGTGGCCGCCGCCTATGCGGACAGGCCCGTGCGCGTCACCGGCGCGCAGGCGGTGGAGAAATCCTACCCCGACTTTTTCCGCGACTTTGAAGCACTGGGAGGGAACGCGCATGTCGAACACGCTGGGTGAGCGCTATCGCGTACAGGTCTTCGGGCAGAGCCATTCGCCGATGATCGGCGCGGTGATCGAGGGCATCCCCGCCGGGGTGGCGCCGGACATGGACTTCATATCCGCCTTCATGGCCCGCCGCGCCCCCGGCGGCGCGCTGTCCACCGCCCGGAAGGAGGCGGACGCGCCGCAGATCGTATCCGGGCTGAACGACAGGGGCGCAACCTGCGGCGCGCCGCTGTGCGTACTGATACACAACACCGACGCCCGCAGCCGGGACTACGACCGCCTGAGGGACGTGCCCCGGCCCGGCCACGCCGACTACACCGCCGCGGTGAAGTTCGGCGGGCACAACGACATCCGGGGCGGCGGCCAGTTTTCCGGGCGACTGACCGCGCCGCTGTGCTTCGCCGGGGCGCTGGCGATGCAGCTGCTGAAGGAAAAGGGCATCGCCATACGCGCCCGGGTGCACAGCGTGGCGGGCATCGGGGACGCCCCCGTCGACCTGGCCCATCCCCCGATGGACGGCCTGTGCCCGGGGCCGCTGCCCTGCGTGGACCCCGAGGCCGCTGCCCGGATGGCCGAGGCCATAGAGGCCGCCCGTGCCGACGGGGATTCGGTGGGCGGCGTCGTGGAGTGCTGGGCCACCGGACTGCCCGCGGGGCTGGGCGAGCCGATGTTCGACGGCGTGGAGAACCGACTCGCCGCCGCGCTGTTCGGCATCCCCGCCGTGCGGGGCGTTGAATTCGGCCTGGGCTTCGCCGCCGCAGGCATGAAAGGCAGCGCCCACAACGACCCCTTCCGCGTGGCGTCGGGCCGGATCGTCACCGCCGGCAACAACCACGGCGGCGCGCTGGGGGGCATCACCAGCGGCATGCCCCTGGTGGTCCGCGCCGCCTTCAAGCCCACTCCGTCCATCGCCCGCCAGCAGCCCTCGGTGTCCCTGAGCCGATGCGAAGACGCGCCCCTGGTCATACAGGGCCGCCACGACCCCTGCATCGTGTCCAGGGCCGTGCCGGTGGTGGAAGCGGTGGTGGCGTGCGCGGTGTTGGATATGATTTTGAGTGATAACTACTGATTTGTCGAGCTGGCGACAAATCAGTAGTCAGAAAGGAGCTTGCACATGGATCTTCAAACCATCCGCCAAAACATCGACGCCATCGACGACGAGCTGGTTCAATTGTTCGCCAGGCGCATGGCGTGCTCGAAGGAAGTGGCGCTGGCCAAGCAGCAGACCGGGAAGCCCATTCGGGACCACGCCCGGGAGCGGGCCATCGTGAACCGGCTGACCGCCGCTGTGGAGGACGAGTGCGCCCCCTACGTGAAGGCGCTGTATTCCCAGATCTTCGACCTGAGCCGCAGCTATCAGTCCGCGCTTTGGGAGCGCCGGAGCCCACTCACGGACGAGATCGCTGCCGCCATCGCGAACACCGTCGGCAAGCGCCTGCCCGAGCACGCGCTGGTGGCCTGCCAGGGCACCGAGGGCGCCTATGCCCAGCAGGCCTGCGAGCGGCTGTTCCCCTACCCTGACATACTCTACTTCGACCGCTTCGAGGGCGTATTCAGCGCGGTGGAGAAGGGCATGTGCCGCTACGGCATACTGCCCATCGAGAACAGCACCGCCGGTTCGGTCACCCAGGTGTACGACCTGATGGAGCGCCATCACTTCTACATCGTCGGGGCGCAGAAGCTGCGCATCGACCACCGCCTGATGCGCAAAAACGCCGCCTCGACGACGCCCGTCACCGAGGTGGTTTCCCATGAGCAGGCCCTGCGCCAGTGCTCCCGCTTCTTTGCGGCCCACCCGGAAATCAAGGCCACGGTGATGGAGAACACCGCAGTCGCCGCCCAGTTCGTGGCCGGCAGCGACCGGGACGACCTGGCCGTCATCGCCTCGAAAGCCTGCGCCGACCTGTACGGCCTCGCCGTCATCGACGACGATATCAGCGATTCCCCGAACAACTACACCCGCTTCATCTGCATCTCCCGGCAGCTGGAAATCTATCCCCAGGCCCGGAAGATCTCGCTGATGCTGAACCTGGCCCACGAGCCCGGGGCGCTGAACGCCGTGGTCTCCCGGCTGGCCATCGCCGGGGTGAACCTGCTGAAGCTGGAGAGCCGCCCGATGCCGGGCCGTGAATTCGAATTCCGCTTCTTCTTCGACATGACCGCCTCGGTGGCCGACCCGGACATACTGCGTCTGATGGGCGAGCTGGAGGCGCACTGCGACCGGTTCACGTTTTTGGGGTGCTATGATGAGCAGTGAAAAAAATATGCAATACGGTCTCATCGGCGCGAAGCTGGGGCACAGCTATTCTGTAGCCATACACGCCCAGCTGGGCGACTACGACTATCGGCTGTACGAGCAGACGGAGGCCGAATTTATCGAACTGCTCTCCCGCCGGGCTTTCAGGGGATTGAACGTCACCATGCCCTACAAGAAGCTGGCCCTTGCGCACTGCGACGCCCTGTCGGACACCGCCAAAGAGGTGGGCTGCGTGAACACGCTGGTGGTCCGGCCCGACGGCAGCCTGTACGGCCACAACACCGATATCGGCGGCTTCATCGCCCTGTCGAAGCACGCAGGGGTGGCAATCGCCGGTAAGAAGACGGTGATCCTGGGCAGCGGCGGCACCTCGCTGACGGCCCGGGCCGCCTGTCGACGGCTGGGCGCGAAGGAGATCGTGGTCATCTCCCGCAGCGGGCCGGTGGACTACGCCGCCCTGTATGCCGACCACGCCGACGCCCAGGTGCTGATCAACACCACCCCGGTGGGCATGTACCCGAACAACGGCCAGGCCGCGGCGGATATCGCCCGCCTTCCCAGGCTCGAGGGCGTGCTGGACGTGATCTACAACCCCGATAAAACGGCCCTGGTGCTGGACGCCGAGGCCCGGGGCATTCCCGCCGCCGGGGGGCTGTACATGCTGGTGGGCCAGGCCCGGGAGGCAGCGGAGCTGTTCATAGGGCGCGACATTCCTGAATCGGAGACGGTGCGCATCTACCGACAGCTGAGGGACGAGGCCCTGAACCTGATCCTTATCGGCATGCCCGGCAGCGGCAAGAGCCGAATCGGCATGGCGCTGGCCGGGCGGATGGACCGGCCCTTCGTCGACCTGGACGGGGAAATCGTGAAGCGGGCGGGCAAATCCATTCCCGAGATCTTCGCGGAGGACGGCGAGGCCGCCTTCCGGGCGCTGGAGCACGAGGTTATCTGCGACGCTTGCAGGGAAAAAGGCGCGGTGATCGCCACCGGCGGCGGCGCGGTGCTGCGCTCGGACAACGTGCGCGCCATGCGCCAGAACGGGCGGCTGTGCCTGCTGATGCGCGACCTGGACGCCCTGCCCCTGGACGGGCGGCCCCTGTCCAAATCCCCGGAGGCGCTGCGCCAGATGTGGCAGGTCCGTCAGCCGTTTTATCGCGGGGCGGCGGATTTCACCATCGAAAACGACGCCGCGCCGGACGAGGTCGCGGCGCGGGCGGAGGAGGCCTATCATGAAGCTGTTGATCGTTAACGGGCCCAACCTGAACATGCTGGGCATACGGGAAAAGCACCTGTACGGCGACCGGGATTACGAGGCCCTGTGCGCCGCCATCCGGGGCTGGGCAAAGGAGCTGGGCGCGGAGGTCGAGCTCTTCCAGTCCAACCACGAGGGCGCCATCGTGGACCGCATCCAGCAGGCGTACTTCGACGGCACCCAGGGCATCGTCATCAACCCCGCCGCCTACACCCACACCAGCGTGGCGATACTGGACGCGCTGAAGGCCGTGCAGCTGCCCGCGGCGGAGGTCCACCTGACCGACGTGAACGCCCGCGAGCCCTTCCGCCACGTCTCCTACGCCGGCATGGCCTGCCAGGCCCACTTCATCGGGATGGGCTTCGAGGGGTATCGCAGGGCGATGGAGTGGATGGTGGAAAACGCGCCTGAACATTGAGCTTCAGATGAAAGCCCGCGGATTTCCCCGCTTTTTCCTGTGATGTGTGATTTTTCGGTGATCAGAAGCAGAGATACCACCTGTGACGCGTACAGGGGCGGCATGATGCCGCCCCTGTACGATTATCGGGATAAACCCCCGCATATCGACGATGAACTGCGCTCTGCTCCGGATAATCGCCCGTCAGGTTGGTTTACCGCGTTACAAACGACAGCGTGCCGATGATGGCGGCCGCCTCGGCCTCGGCGTCTTCGCCGTCCAGCCAGAAGGCGATTTCCACATAGTCGCCGCCGTCCTCCAGCGCGTAGGTGAGGGTGGCGTACGCCTGTCCCTCATAGGTCTCCTCGGCGCGGTACCAGGCGATGTCGATGCCGTTGATATTGCCGTCTGTCACGACCTCCGTCGCCGCGTATTCCGCAGCCTCCGCCTCGACGAAAGCGGCGAGGGTAGCCGGGTAGCCCTCCCTGGCGAACTGATACACGTCGAAGTCCAGCAGCGTGTCCGGGCTGTGCATATAGGTCACCATGTCGTCCCTGACCTCTTCCTCGGTGCGTTCTCCCTCGACGAAGCTGTCCGGAATCATGACGGTATAGACGGATGTGCCCAGCCGGAACGCCTTCATTCCCCCGGCCTCCGCGACGGCGCAGGCCCCCAGGAGCATGACGCACAGCGCCAGTGCAATGATCCTGCGTTTCATAAGCTCACTCTCCCGTCTCCTATTTATCCTTGTTCTTGCCGACGACGTTGAGTATCGCCATCAGTATGCCGCCGACGAATACCGCCAGCCAGCTGTGTTCATAGCTCTTTGCCAGGGTTCCCCACACGATCATCACGGCTACGGAGACGATCGGGATGATGATGTTCCATGTCTTGAGATTCATTCACAACCCTCTCTTATTGCAGGAGGCATCGGTACAACCGGCGCCTCCTGCCGTTTTGTTATTCGTTTTCTTCAGCTCGCCTGTCCCATCAGGCTGCCCAGCTCCGGCGCCTGCTGCATGACGGTGCCCAACAGCGCGCCCAGGCCGTTGGCCTGGATATCGCCATACAGGCCCTGCGCCGCTTCGCTGTTGGCGTCCTGCATGATCTCCTCCACCGCCAGCACAGTCTTGCCTGCGTTGTCCACGGGCAGGGTGCGGTCTCCGCCTTCGGCGATCTCCACGGCAACGGTCATCAGGGGAGCCTTGTCGTTCATGAAGAACACGTCAAAGGTCATGTTGCCGCCGTTGAAGCTCATGTTCAGGCCATAGTAGATGCCGCCCATGTCGAAGAATATCTTCATGTCGGTGTCCTTCATCGCAAAGCCCGCGGTCATGGTCACGGTCTCCTGCTTCTCATCGTCTGTCAGATCCATCGCAAAGCCCATATCCATGTTCCTGGCGTTCTCGTAGAGCATATAGGCGGTAAAGAACGGCGTTTCCTCACCCTCGTAGTAGGCCTCGGAATACATGTAGAACATACCGCTCTCGTCATTTGCGTTGGTGTAGACCTCGGCGTTCACTTCATCCGGGAAGTGGGCCATCCATTCTGTGAAGCCGGCCAGGAAGTCCGCCTCGAAGATCTCCGGATCGAACGTCGCGCCGCCGCTCTGCGCCATGCCCTGTGCCATGCCCTGGAGCATGCTCATGGCGACGGGATCGGCCAGCAATTCGTTCAGCAGCTCGCTCGTGGCAACGGTAATGGCTTCCATGTCCACGGTCACGGGCACCATGGTGTCGAATACGTAGTTTTTGTACTCGTATTTCACCTCGACAGGCTCGCCAGGTATGCCCGCCGCCGTGCATGCCGCCAGCCACTTCTGATAATAGCCGCCAAAGACCGCCTGCATCGCGGCCATGTCGAAGCCGCCCGCGCCGCCTTCGCCGCCCGCGCCGGGCATGTTCTGGGCCATCTGGGTCATGATCTGGGCGATGGTCTCATTGGAGAGCGTCAGGTAATAGTTCGGAAAGAGCGTCGAGACGAGGTTGACACCCGCGTCGTCCGAGGCCCAGCCCACCGACAGGGCATCCGCGCCGTTCAGGTCCAGATCGACCTGAGCGCCGTCTTCGGCGGTGGTCACGCGCACGCCCAGCGCGTTAACGAGCGACAGTATCGGGTCTATCGTGGCCATCTGCGCCTCGGGCATGCCAAAGCCGGAGAACAGGGCCTTGGCCTGCTCGCGGTCAACGGTCAGCCTGGTGGTCACAGTGTGCGCGAAGGCGGAGGTGCAGGACAGGGTCAGCAACAGCGCCAGGATCAGGGCAAACAGCTTCTTCATGGTAACAACTCCTTCCTGATGTTATGCTCAGATGCAATCAGCTCTTCCTTGGGAGCAGGCTCGCGATGAATGCCGCGAACCCGGAGATCGGCATGGTCTGAATCACCACGCGGCCTGGGCCGGTGACCAGGGTGTTGAACAGGCCCTCGCCGCCAAGCATGACATTTTTCAGCCCCTTGATCTTCTGTATCTCCATCTTCACCGTGGCGTCCATCATCGCCAGGTACCCCGTATCAATCAGCATTTGCTGGCCAGGCTCAAGATTGTACTCGATGGTAGAGCCGTCGATCTCAATGAATGCCGTTCCGTTGCCTGACAGCTTTTGCATGATAAAGCCCTCGCCGCCAAACAGGCCTGTGGAAAACTTCTGTTGGAACGCCACGCTCAGTTCGACACCCTCGGTGCTGGCCAGGAAAGCGCCCTTCTGGCAGATCACCGGTGAGTCGCGCGTGATTTCCACGGCTCGGATGTCGCCGGGAAACTTCGACGCAAACGCGATCATGCCCGCCCCCTTGCGGGCCGTGTAGCGGTTCTGGAACATGCCTTCACCGGAGAACATGCGTCCGAACACCTTGCCCGCGCCACCGCCGGAGGTCTCCATCTCCAGATTGGGGCTCATCCAGCTCATCGCGCCGGATTCACAGATCACCGACTCGCCATCCTCAAGCTGGAAGATCACGACGGGCATCGGTTCTCCCTTGATTTGGTACTTCATGTTTCTTCTTTCACCTCCACTGCCTGTGTCAACGCGTCTACAGGGGCTGCCGGCGGGATACCCCTCATCAGGGTTATCTGACGCTCGTGCATGAAACCATCCCCTTAAATGTTAAGCTGTTTTCAATAATCCATAACAGCCTGTTTCCATTGTAAAGGAGCGTCACGGTCACAGACAAGGCGTTTCGTCTAAACGGTCGATATGGGCGTCTAAACGGTTGAATACATATTCATCCACAAAAGATATAATGAAAAAGGCGATTGTGGAAGCAAAAGGCTCTTGCTTCCGCGATGCAGATATGCTATAACAGGCAACAGGAAAAGCCCGCTGTCTCCGACCCGAAAAAGGGATTCTATATGAGAAATGCCATTGACATTGATATACAGATCGACCCGTCCTGCGCCGAGCCGAAGGTCATCATTCGCGCGGAACGCATGACGCCTGAAATCGACAATATCGTTCACGCCATCGAGAGCGCCACGAACAATGCTTATCCTATCGTGACCGCTTATTCTGGCGATACGATGGTGCTTCTGAGCCAGCGCGAAATCATACGCGTCTACCTGGAGAACCGGAAGCTCATCGCATGGACGGACCGGGGCGGCTTTGTGGCCCGTGGGACGTTGGCTGAGATGGAGGCTGTACTGGACCGCAGCCGCTTCCTGCGCATCAGCCGCAGCGAGCTCATCAATCTCTACAGGGTCTCCAGCTTTGATTTCAGCCTGTCAGGCACCATACAGGTTCTCTTTGACGACGGCAGCGTCTCCTGGGTGGCGCGGCGCTATGTGCGCGCCATCCAGAAGACGCTGGGGTTGGTATGAGGGAGGCGAAACCATGCGCGAGTTTTGGAAAAAGGCGATCATTCGGGCCTCCATCGGCTTTGTCCTGGGCATACTGGTGGGGCTTGGCTTCCTGTCCATCACCGGTGCAGGGGCGTATACCGTTCAAAAAGGCGCAGGCGGACTCGCGCTGTACCTAGCGCTGAGCGGCCTGCTCGGCGCGGTCGGCGTAGGCGGTACGACGATCTATTCGCTGGAGCATTGGGGCCTGCTGCGCTGTACGGCCACCCACTTTGCGATCACCCTTACAGCCTACTGCGCGGCAGGCTTCACGCTGGGCTGGCTGGATCTGAGAGATCCCGTGACGCCGTTTATGTTCCTCGGCTATGTGATTGCCTATCTCATTATATGGCTGGTCATGTATTTTAGGTGCAAGCGGCAGATTCGCCAGATCAACGAAGCGCTGAGGACATGGAAAGCGCATCAGGATGAAGACAGATAGCGGTTCACCGCATGCGAATCATCACTTCTCCACCCTCACGATCGGGGCGGCGACGGCGGAGAAGGTGCGCTCGGCGCCGTTGGCGAAGCGGATCTTCACCCGCTGCTCGGCGCCCTGGCCGGTGAGGGCGGTCACCTCGCCCCGGCCGAAAACCCGGTGGTGCACGGCGTCGCCCACGCGGAACAGCGCCGCGGCGGCGGTCACCCGCCTCTGGGCCCCGCCGTTCCAGTTGAAGCCCCCGGAGGTCGCGCCCTTTTGTACCCCGGCGATGCCCAGCTTTTTGTCCAGCTCGGCGCTGCCGGTGGTGGCCCTGCCGCCCTGCCAGCGGGCGTTGTAGGGGGAGCGGGTGGGCTGGCTCCAGCCGCCGCCGGCGCTGGGCGGCGGCACCCGCCGGGGCTGGGTGCTGCCCATGCCGTCCACGATCAGGCGCTGGGGAATCTCGGTCACGAACCGCGACAGCGGGTTGGCGTTGCGGGCGTTGTAAAGCGCACGGGTGCGGGCGTGGCTGAGGAAAAGCCGCTTGCGCGCCCGGGTGATGCCCACGTAGGCCAGCCGGCGCTCCTCCTCCAGCAGGGCGTCGTCGAACAGGGCGCGGGTCAGCGGGAACACGCCCTCCTCCATGCCGGCGAGGAAGACGTTGTTGAACTCCAGGCCCTTGGCCGAGTGCAGCGTCATCAGCGTCACCGCGCCGCCGGACTCGTTCATGGCGTCCAGGTCCGAAACCAGCGCCACGTTCTCCAGGAAGTCCGTCAGCCCCGCCTCGGGGTTCAGCCGCTCGAATTCGGAGACCGCGCCCTGGAGCTCCTTGATGTTCTCGATGCGGGATTCGTTCTCCTCGCTCTTGTCCTCCTCCAGCGCCTTCACATAGCCGGTGCGCTCGATCAGCGCCTCCAGGAACTCGGAGGGCTTTTTTTCGTACATCAGCTCGGTCAGGTCGATCATCAGCGCCGCGAAGGCCCCCAGCAGCTTCTTCGGCCGGGCGGACAGCGGCGCGTTTTCGCAGTCCAGCGCTGCGGAAAGCAGGGGCATGTCGTTTTCGGCGGCGTACTCCGCCAGCTTGTCCACGGTGCTGTCGCCGATGCCCCGCTTGGGGGCGTTGATGATGCGCCGGGTGGAGACGTCGTCATCGGGGTTGGTCAGGCAGCGCATGTAGGCGACCAGGTCCTTGACCTCCTTGCGCTCATAGAAGCGCTGGCCGCCGTAGACCCGGTACTGGGTGCCGCCCCGGACGAAGGCCTCCTCAAGCACGCGGGACTGGGCGTTGGTGCGGTACAGCACCGCGATGTCGCCGGGGTTGTCGCCGTTCTTGATCAGCTTCTGGGACATCTTCAGTATGAAGGCGGCCTCGTCCCGCTCGTCCATGGCGTGGTACAGCGCGATGCGCTCGCCCCGGTCGTGCTCGGTCCAAAGCGCCTTCTCCTTGCGCCCCGCGTTGTGGGCGATCACCTGGTTGGCGGCGTCCAGTATGTTGCCGGTGGAGCGGTAGTTCTGCTCCAGCTTGATGGTCACGCACTCGGGGAAGTCCTTCTCGAAGTCCAGTATGTTCCGAAGGTCGGCCCCGCGCCAGCCGTAGATGGACTGGTCGTCGTCGCCCACCACGCACAGGTTGTGGCGGTCCCCAGCCAGCAGCCGAACCAGCATGTACTGGGCGGCGTTGGTGTCCTGGTACTCGTCCACCAGTATGTAGCGGAACTTATCCCGGTAGTAGTCCAGCACCGGCGGCTGCTCGGTGAGCAGCTCCAGGGTCTTGATCAGCAGGTCGTCGAAGTCCAGGGCGTTGTTGCCCTTCAGTGTCTGCTCGTACAGGCGATAGGCCTCGTACAGCTTGTGGCTGCGGAAGTCGTCGCCGGATTCCTTCAGCCATTCCGTGGGCGTCAGCAGCCGGTTCTTCGCGTCGGAGATCACGGCGCGGATCTGCTTGGGCGGATACTCCTTGTCGTTCAGCTTCAATTCCTTCGCCACGGACTTGATGACCGACATGCGGTCGTCCTCGTCGTAGATGGCGAACTGGCGCTTGTAGCCCAGCTTTTCGATGTCCCGGCGCAGTATCCGGGCGCAGCAGGAATGGAAGGTGGAGATCCAGGCGTCCTCCGACGCCTCCCCCGCCAGCTTGTGCACCCGCTCGGCCATCTCCCGGGCGGCCTTGTTGGTGAAGGTGATGGCCAGTATGTGCCAGGGGGCCACGCCCTTTTCCATCAGGTGGGCCACCCGATAGGTCAGCACGCGGGTCTTGCCGCTGCCCGCGCCAGCCAAAACAAGCAGCGGCCCTTCCGTCTGCTCGACGGCGGCGCGCTGCTGTGGATTCAATGCGTTCAGGTCTATCATTTATCCGTATTCCCCTTGGTCTTTTCCAGCACCAGCTGGTAGCCCCCGGCGCCGTAGTTCAGCGCCCGGTTCACCCGGCCGATCGTGGCGGTGGAAACGCCGGTCTTTTCGACGATCTCGGTATAGGTCGCCTGGCTCTTGAGCAGCTGGGCCACCTCCAGCCGCTGGGAAAGGTCCTGTATCTCCCGGATGGTGAACAGGTCCTCAAACAGGCGGTAGCAATCCTCCATGCTCTCCAGGGCGAGGAACGCACGGGCCAGGTTGTCGGTCTGCTCATTCTGCAATCTGGATGCAAACATATCCTCAACCTCCATCTTCGCATGACTGCTCTTTATCATGCTGGTATACTGATATTATACCTTAAGAGAAGGCAAACGTCAATATATTTAATTCAGTGGATTAATAGAATACCCTCCGGGTCACCGGTATTCCACGCGCCGGGTGTGCTCGCGCAGGACCTGCATGATGCCCCGCATCAGGTCCTGGTTATCCTCGTCGAAGGACAGCTGGCTCTGCATCGCCCCGTCCGACAGCGAATCCTGCAGCAGCACCGTGGGTGAAACCTCCAGGGCGTTGCACAGGGCCACCACGGTATCCACGCTGGCCTTCTTCTCGCCCCTTTCAATATGGCCGATAAAGCTGCCGGTGACGCCCACCTTGCGCGCCAGCTGGCTCTGGGTGAGGCTGTTCATCTCGCGCTGCTGGCGCACGCGAACGCCCAGTTTCTCATAGTCCACGGTCAAACCCTCCTTCCTATTGATCTGTCCCCATTATAGCACATTGATAATGATGTGACAACGGTATTGAACCTACAATTTGTCTCTATCAACATGGCTTCTCTTGAGATTCAGTGCATAATGAAACTCAGCGCCAGGATCTCGATCACGCCGACTGCCCAGGCAATCGTGGAGGTCACCGACCAGACCCGAAGCTGATCTTTTGCTTCCGAGACGCCCAGCGTGCGGTTAACAACCCAGAAATAGGAATCATTGAACCAAGCGAAGAACAGGGATCCAACACAACAGGCTACTGCGCCAAGCAAGGGACTAACTGTGTCGGAAGCGATCAGGATCGGAGCAGTGATGCTGGCTGCGGTGGTCATGGCGACCGTACCGGAGCCCTGTACGATACGCATCAGTGTGGAAATCACCAAGGGCAGGAGGATCAGTGGAATAGCGGTTCCGGCCAGACCGTTGGCAATGTAGCCTCCGAGACCCGAATCCGTGATAATGCGTCCCAGTGCTCCACCGCCACCCGTCACCAACATAATAATGCCAGCCGAAGCCATGCCCTTCTCCATCTCATGCAGCATGGTCTCACGGCTGAATGGACGACCCAGTATAAATATCGCAGCCAGCAAGCCTATGCCTACGGCAACAATCGGCTGACCGAGAAAGATCATAATGCCCCAGAAGAAGCCTGAAGCCTGAAGCGCAGAGGCGATGGTGTTAATCAGGATCAACAAAATCGGCAACAGCAAGGGCAAGAAGGACGCAAAAGCGCCCGGAACATCTTCCATGTCCACGTTGAAAGCAATCTTATAATCCGGCTCGCGGAAGGGCTGCTCCACAATGCTGCCTTCCTCGTCGGGAATCCTGTAGTACTTCCTTGCCAGATACTTCCTCGAATAGACATTGCAGGCGATGGCCATGGGAAGCGCCAGGACAATCGTTAGCAGTATGAACAGACCCACGTCAATACCGAAGATCCCGCAGACACCCAGCGGGCCGGGAGTCGGGGGAACCAGAGAGTGCGTTATCACCAAGCCGGCAGCCAGCGCCACGCCCAGGCCGATCACGGATTTCTTTGTCGCTCGGGACAGCGCCTTGGCAATCGGGGAAAGGACAATGAAGCCCGAGTCGCAGAAGATCGGGATGGATACCAGAAAGCCGGTCAGCGCCAGAGCAGCCTCTTCCTTTCCCTTACCAAAGAGCTTAAGGAAAGTGTAAGCCATGCGCTTCGCAGCACCGGAAACCGCGAAAATCTGACCCAGCATTACGCCGAAGCCGATGATGATGCCGATATTTCCCAACGTGCCGCCAAAACCACCTATGATGGAATTGACGATGCTGACGCCCGATTTGGCTTCGCCCGAAGCATTCACAATGTCCGTTGCCGTCAAGGGCATTCCACCAATGACGCCGACCACGATTGTGCAAAGAATCA
>JAFRJF010000018.1 GCA_017432405.1 Clostridia bacterium
GTCTTTGCAACGCAACACCCTTGTTTTGTCACGTTGACTGAAAAATATATGACACCGCACAGTTACTATGATATAGCGATTGAAGGGCAACCGAAAGAGCAGATTTATTATCATCGTTCCATACAAGATATTTTTAACCTGTGTTTTAGAGCTGGATTTGTCATTGATGGATTTTATGAAGAATGTTTTAAAACCAACAAAGAAATTCCTATGGTAATGATAGTAAGGCTTAAGAAGGTAAAACGTGATAGCTTAAAATAAATTCAAGTTTGTAAAGATGAGGAATGTGAGCGTCTCTTCTTCGGAGGAGGCGCTTTTCTTATGGATTTTTCACCCCCTTAGAGGGCTTCACCCCCCTTCACCCCTTTTCACCCCTTCGTTAATCGGGTAGGGGTGAAGGGATGTGCTTGTATCAAATCCTCGATGCTGGGGAACGAGAAATATAAGGGCGACGCACTGCTCCAGAAGACATTCACCGTGGACTTTCTGACGAAGAAGCACAAGCAGAACGAGGGCGAGGTGCACCAGTACTATGTGAAGGGCAATCACGAGGCCATCATCCCGCCGGATGAATATGAGCAGGTGCAGGCGGAGCTGGCCCGGCGGAAGCGTTCCGGACGGACGTTTAGCGGGAACAGCGTGTTCGCCTCCCGCCTCATCTGCGGGGACTGCGGCGGGTATTACGGCCAGAAGGTCTGGCACTCCAACGACCGATACCGGAAGGTCATCTGGCGGTGCAATCAGAAATATGGGAAAGGGAAACGGTGCTCGACGCCCACCCTGTCCGAGGATGCTATCAAGGCGCTGTTCGTTAAAGCCTATAACCTGCTCCTGGGGAACAGGGAAACGGTCATCGAGGACTGCGAAACACTTGTGGTGATGCTTGAGGACACGACAGCGTTGGACGCGAAAATCGCGGCTGCCCAGGAGGAGATCGACACGGTGGTGGAAATGAACAAAGCCCTCATCCGGGAGCATGCCGTCACCGGCGTTCCGCAGGAGAAATTTGACCAAAAGGCCGTTGCCTACGACGAGAGGTTCCGGAAAGCCGAAGCGAAGCTGACCCGCCTGAAAGGCGAGAAGCAGGACAGGCTGATGCGGGTTTGCAGCGTGAAGAAATATGTGGAGAACCTGCGTGGCCAGGCTGGCCCCATCGAAGTTTGGGATGAACAGGCATGGTGCCTGCTGGTCACGCAGGTGACGGTTCATGCTGATGGCAGCGCAGAGTTCCTTTTCAGGGGAGAAAATCGCATTACAGTCAGATGAAAGAGATCATCCATTTTTCGCTTCCTCTCGCGGCTTCCAGGCGAGAGAAGGTGCTTTGTTATCATCGACGTTTTTCTTGACAAAACCACTGGAGCAAAATATAATATTTACAATACAGTAGGCGCAAGGGTGTGCCAACGGGATTGATTCCCGCGCATACCCTTGCGCCTTTGTTTGTGCACGAGAACGGACTTTCGAGGAGGCGAATGACATGGCGGCCTTTGACAAGGTAAAAAGCGGCTATCCAGGAATGGACGACATACTCGACTACATCCGCATGGGCGACAACGTCGTCTGGCAGGTAACGGACATCGACGAATTCAGGTTCTTTGCGCTACCCTTCGTTGCGCAGGCGAAGCGGGACGGGCGCAGCATCACCTATATCCGCTTTGCCCAGCACGCTCCCATACTTGAGGATCTGGACGGAGTGGATCTGGTGGAATTCGATCCGGACGAGGGCTTTGAGGCGTTTACGGTGGCCATTCACAACGAGATCACGCGCAAGGACCGCGACGCATTTTATGTGTTCGACTGCCTGTCTGAACTGCAGTCCGTCTGGTACACGGATCTGATGATGGGCAACTTCTTCCGGGTGACCTGTCCCTATCTGTTCGAATTGGACACGGTGGCTTACTTTCCTATACTGCGGGGGCGGCACTCCTTCGATGCCATCGCCCGTATCCGGGAGACGACACAGCTCTTACTGGATGTATATTCCAACGAGAAGTGGATCTACCTGCATCCATTGAAGGTTTGGCAGCGCAACTCGGAGACCATGTTCATGCCCCACGGCTACCGGCGCAGCACCGGGGAATTCCATCTGATCGACAACGGCGTGAGCATCAGCCGCTACTACCAGACGATCCAAGAGATCCGGGAGAAGAGCCAGGACCAGAACATCGACAGCCACGATCGCTTCTTCAACATGGCGAAAGCGGCGTTCCAGGCCGGGGCGTTTACGCCGGACATGGAGACGCAGATCATCGACAGCACCATGACCAAGGACAGGCACCTCAGGCAGCTGGTACGCCGCTACTTTAAGCCGGGGGACTACTTTGCGTTGCGGGACAGGATGATCGGCAGCGGGGCCATCGGCGGCAAGGCCTGCGGCATGCTGCTGGCACGAAAGATCGCCGAGACGGAGATCCCCGAATTCCGCCAGTACAGCGAGCCCCACGATTCCTTCTACATTGGTTCGGACGTGTTCTACACCTATATTGTCTCCAACGGCGACTGGCGGCTGCGCATCCGCCAGCGCTCCCGGGAGGGCTATTTCGAGGCCGCCGATGCGCTGAAGGAGCGCCTGCTATCAGGCCGCTTTCCGGGGAAGATCCGGGAGCAGTTTCAGAAGGTTCTGGATTACTTTGGCCAAAATCCCTTCATCGTGCGCTCGTCCAGCTTCCTGGAGGACGGCTTCGGGAATGCTTTTGCGGGGAAATATGAGTCGGTGTTCTGTGTGAACCGCGGCACTGAGGAAGAACGCCTGGAGGCCTTTGAAAATGCCGTGCGCACCGTCTACGCCAGCACCATGGATCCTTCCGCGCTGGAATACCGCATGCGCCGGGGACTGGATCGGAAGGACGAGCAGATGGCCATTTTGGTGCAGCGCGTTTCCGGAACTTACTATGGTCGATATTTCATGCCTTGTGCAGCGGGAGTGGGCTACAGCCACAGCGCCTACCAGTGGTACCCGAACATGGACCCCAGGGCAGGCATGCTGCGGCTGGTGATGGGGCTGGGCACGAAGGCCGTGGACCGCACCCAGGAGGACTATCCCCGGCTGGCCAATCTTGATCGCCCCGCCATTACGGTCTATACCACCGTGGCGCAAAAGCACCGATTCTCCCAGCGGCATGTCGACGTACTGGACTGCCGGGAGAACCGGTACTGTGAAGTGCCCATGGAGCGCCTGCTGGACGATCTGCCGCTGTGGTACAAGCAGGCGGTGATGGAGCATGATTATGAGGCGGAAAGCCGCATGCGTGAGATGGGAATGAGCCAGGATATCTGGTTCATCAGCTGCCAGCGCCTGCTGGAGAACAGCGCGTTTACAGGCCTCATGCAGAATATCCTGAAGACGCTGGAGCGCGTCTATGAGACGCCCGTGGACATCGAATATGCCATCAACCTGGACAGGGACGGTGAGTTTGTAGTAAACCTGCTGCAGTGCCGACCGCTGTATCTGGGCGGCGAGAATGAAGCAGTGGATATGGACAGAGCCCGCGTTTCCCAAGCCCTGTTTGATGTGAAAGGCGCGTCCATGGGCTCGTCGCGACACAGGGTGGTGGATGTGGTGGTGCAGATCGATCCGGCCAGGTACAACGCCTTTCCCTATGCCCGCAAGGCCGAGGTGGCGAATGCGGTGGGCAGGATCAACCGTCATTACGCAAATACCGGCAAGAACCTGCTGCTCATGGCGCCGGGGCGAGTGGGAACCTCATCGCCAGAGCTGGGCGTGCCCACGCGCTTTGCAGATATCTCCTGCTTTTCGGAGATATGCGAGGTCTCGGACAGCCGCACTGGTTTTATGCCGGAGCTGAGCTACGGCAGCCATATGTTCCAGGATATGGTGGAGGCTGAAATGACCTACAGTGCGATCTGGAACGATGGACGAACAAAGCGCTATTCTCCGGACCTGCTGGAGAATGAGCCGGATATCTTTACGGAGATCTGCCCCGATCTGGTGGAATTCAAGGACCTGATCACTGTGCGGGAGCCTCGAAATCTTCATTTCTGGCTGGACTCCGTGGGCAATCATGCACTGTGCGGCATGGAATGATTTCCGAATGACATGAATACAATTCATAAAATGAATGTTATTGACGTCCCTTTTTGCCTCCTCCCGTGGCTACCAGGCGAGAGGAGGTTTTTTTCGATGACTGAGAAAGAGAAAAGAACGATTCTGGACATGCGGGCGGCGGGAAAGCAGTACAAGGAAATATCAGCGGAGCTGGGCATCGAGGTCTCTGCGCTGAAGGTGTTTGTGCATAGGCAGAAACAGCCTGGTGTCCGGAAATGTGCCATGTGTGGAAAACGGCTGCCCGATAAAGCCAGGGCAAGCCAGCGCTTCTGCTCTGTGAAATGCAAAAACGCATGGTGGAAAAAGCATCCCAACGAAGATGAGAATGACAAGCGGGTTGTTCGCGCCTGCGCATCCTGTGGGAAACAGTTCATTTCCTACAACCCGAATTCAAAATACTGTTCCAGAGATTGCTATTATGCCTCAAAACGAAAAGCGTGAGCTACAACATCCAGGCGGCGTAATGCCGCTTTTTTCTTTGCCCGAATTCCCACACCTGGGGGAAGGGCAGGCGATAAAGAAACGGCAGAATTAATAAAGAAACGAAAAATCTTATAAAGAAACGCAAGGGGTAAAAAATGGAAAAAATGGCCAATAAAGAAACAGAACAAGGATTCCGTTTCTTTATTGACCTCATTTTCAGTATTTGAGCCCGTAAAAGATGCCTCTGAGTGCTTAATGCAGAAACGGCATCATCCGGAGAACGCCGTATTTACAGGGCTTTATGGGCAAAAAGTAACAACGCTGATTTCGTATCAAAATCAGCGTTGTTGGGTGGCGGACCCTAAGGGATTCGAACCCCTGACCTTCTGGTCCGTAGCCAGACGCTCTATCCAGCTGAGCTAAGGGACCACGCTTCGCTTCTCTCAAAGCGCTTAATTATAATACACCCAAAGCCCGGATTTGTCAAGGGTTTTTCAATGTAAAAAACAAAAGACGATTTTGCCCCGGTTACAGCGCCTCCAGCGCCTCGACGATGTCGCCGATCATGTACAGCGAGCCGCAGGCACAGACCACGCCGTCCCTGCCGGCCTTTTCGATGGCAGTGCGCACGCCGTCCGCCACGGTGGGGCAGGGGGTGGCCTTCGCGCCGAGGTTCTCGGTGATGTAGGCCGCCAGCTCCTCCGCCGGCAGCGACCGGGGATTGCGGGGGGTGACGGTCACGAATTCCTTCGCGTAGGGCGACAGCCAGCGGAACATGTCGCCGTAATCCTTGTCGGCCATGCAGCCGTTCAGGAACACCAGCTTCTGACCGGGCAGGTAGGCCTTGATGGCGTTCTCCAGCGCCTCGAGGCACTGGGGGTTGTGGCCGCCGTCCACGATGAACAGCGGGTCCCTGCGCATCAGCTGGAAGCGCCCCGGCCAGGTGACGGTGGCCAGACCCTCGCGCACGGCGGCTTCGGGGATGCGCCACCCGCGCCTGCGCAGCACGTTCACGGTGGTCAGCACGTTGCAGGCGTTCTTCAGCTGGTGGGCCCCCAGCAGGGGGATGCGCAGGTCCTTCATATCGCCCCAGTCGAAGCGCTGGCCGTCCAGCCCGGCGTAGGTGGGCCTGAGGCTGTCGAAGTCGGCCAGGGTGAAGGGGGCGTCCATCTTCCGGCACACTTCCTCAAATACGGCCTCCACAGACGGCTTTTGTCGGTACATCACGCAGGGGCAGCCCCGCTTGACGACGCCGGACTTGGTCAGTGCGATCTTTTCCACGGTGTCGCCCAGCACCTCGGTATGGTCCAGGCCGATGTTGACGATCACCGCCGCCTCGTTGTCCTCGATGACGTTGGTGGCGTCCCATTCGCCGCCCATGCCCACCTCCAGCACCACGATGTCGCACTTCTGGCGCTTGAAGTATTCAAAGCCGATGGCGGTGACGATCTCGAATTCCGAGGGATGATCGGCCATGGCCTCGGCGTGGGGCTTGACGAACTCGGTCAGCGCGCAAACAGCTTCGTCGGGGATCTGTTCGCCGTCCACCTGTATACGCTCGTTGAAGCGGATGATGTAGGGCGAGGTGTACAGCCCGGTGCGGTAGCCCGCGCGTCGCAGTATGTTCGCCAGCATCGCCGCGGTGGAGCCCTTGCCGTTGGTACCCGCCACGTGGATGTACTTCATGCCCCTGTGGGGAT
Organism: Clostridia bacterium; assembly: GCA_017432405.1. The sequence continues at coordinate 6,190 of JAFRJF010000018.1, forward strand.
CGCCGATGCGGCTGAGCAGCTCCTGCTCCCGCTCCAGGCCGGGGATGGTGCCCAGCCAGCTGACGCCGTGGATGTATTTGAGGGCCTCGTCGAGATTCATGATATCACGCTCGCTTGATTGTTATTTTCATTTGCTGGGGCCTGGACGCCGACCGGCGGCCACAGGTGCAGCACGTCGAACACCCGGCTCTTGAACAGGCCGAAGATCACCGCCGCGTTTACCACCGACGTGATGGCAAACTGTACGGCCCGGGAGCCCAGGAACCACACAAAGCTGTGGGTGCCGTAGAAGAAGGAAAGCCAGTAGCTCTGCCACAGCACGCTGCCCACGATGACCGCAGGCAGGAAGGTGGCCAGGATCCGCAGGAAGCTGACCTTCTTGTAGAGCATCGGGCGCATGAGCCCCGCGCACAGCCCGATCAGCATCGGGGGCACGGCGAACAGCGGGTTGTAGCCGTAGCCGGAGAACAGCGTGCCCACCGCGTCGCCCACCAGGCCGACGATGGCGCCGGCGACGGGCCCGTACAGGTAGCCCGCCACGATGATGGGCACGGCCTCGATGGAAAAGCGCATGGTGGGGTTGGGCATCGGTACGATGAAACGGGCCAGCACGACCTCGATGGCGGAAAGCAGCGCCATCGTGACCAGCATGCGGGTGGTATTTCTTCCCTTGAACATAAAAAATCCTCCGTTCTTCATGGAGGAGGTTGATCGACGGTATGCGCGTCACGCCCAAGGGCGCGCGCCTGTGATTGTGTTAGCGGATGCGATAATGGCATCGCGGAGCCAGGGCTCCTTCGCCCGGCGGCAACCTCCCATCCGCCGGTACTTGACGCGCCATTCCTACTCATACAATCGGAAAAAATCAAGTATACTTGCGCCCGCATGATTTGACGGAATCCGGCATCTCGTTCCGCCAGCGCCTGCGCACAGCCTTCCTTTCGCGGATATTATAGCGTAATTATATGTGGAATGCAATGGGAAAATGGGAATTAATCCGATGTTAATAAATTGGCGACAGGGCATGATATCCCTTGGATTTCATGCCCTGTCGCCAATCGAGCGTTAACCCGTCACGTCCATGTACAGGTCGATCAGCCTCGGGTAGTATTCGGACTGGTACATCTGCTGGCCGTCCACGTAGGCGTAGGCCTGGTAGCTGCGGCCCAGGGTCGGGCTGGTGATGCTCGACTGGTTGACCAGTATCACCAGCTGGCGCGTATCGGTGCCCACATCCATGACCAGGCACTTGTTGCCGTCGTCGTCGGTGAAGCTGTCGATGATCGGGCCCTTGCACACGAAGCTCTTGTAGCGCCAGTTCTCGAACAGTATGCGCAGCTGCTCGTAATCCATGGCCCAGGCGCGGCCGGACATTTCGGCCAGGGAAGGCTTGTAGTTCACGTTCAGCACGATCTCCGCGTCCTGCTTGCCCTCCTTGGTGGCGCGGAAGCGGATGATGTTGTTGCCGTAGTTGGAGAAGTTGGCCACGAAGGAGAAGCGGCCGGTGGTCGGGTCCACGGTCAGGCTCTCCGGGATGTGGTCGGTGTCCACCGCGATGGAGGCCCCGGGTTCGGTGGTGCCGGTGACGGCCATGGTGCGGGCCGGGGATTCGGTGCTGACGGTGGTGTCCAGCTCCACCTCGATGTCGTACTTCTGGCGGAAGATGACCAGCTCCCGGCGGCACTCCCTGTGGCGGGGTGTGCGCACGATCAGGGTGATCACGTTGTCGCCGATGGGCTTGACGCCGACATAGGTGGACAGGTAGCCGCTGCGGTCCACGGAGCCGGTGACGTCCTCGCCGTTGACGAAAACGGTGCTGCCGGGCACCACGTTCAGGGTCAGCGGGTACACGCCCGTGACCACGGTGGTGCGATCCTGGGCGGGGCTGGTGACCTGCAGCGGGCTGTCGGGCACGTCGATCTGGAAGTTGAACTGGGGCAGTTCGGTCTTCTTGCCGCTCTCGCTGATCAGCATCGGCGACAGGGTGATGTCCGCGTACTCGACGTCCTGCACGCTGGAGGTGAACCACTCGGAATCCGGCACCTCCATGCGGGCCACGCCGCCGGAGATCGTCAGCGAGCGCTCCAGCTCGGGCACGTAGATCTGGTCCCCGTCCTTGCCGAAAAAGATCATGGCGTGGCCCTGGCGCATGTCGTCCATCTGCACCTCGGACAGGGTGGGGGCGTAGGTCCCGCGGGTGTACAGGCGGGTCAGCTGGTAGCTCTTGATCCAGCTGACAAGCTTGTAAGCGCCCACGCTGAGCCCGGCCAAAAACAGCACCACAAGCACCGCCGTCAGGGCCTTCTGGCCGGCGGTGCGCTTCTCGCGGCGCTTTTCCTGCCGCGCTTCCGATTCTTCACGGGCGGTGGGCAGCGGCTGCTTGCAGCTGGGACAGTACAGCGCGTCGTCCGCGCACACGCCGCCGCAATAGGGACATTTCATGAGTGTTGCCTCCAGGGGATTTGCCTGTGATTATACCACAACCTCACAAACGACGCAAAGATTTATGGGTCAATTTTGTGTTTATCTATCGACAATCCTGAAAATTGTGCTATAATATATTCGTGGGATTTTGACTTATCAGGGCCATGGGCGCAGAGCGTCGGGCCGGGAGGTGTTTCCAGATGGACGATTTCCTTGAAACCATCGCCGTAAGGCGCAAACAGGGCATGTACACGCTGATGTATTATGCGTGTTGGTTGCTCATCATCGTATTCGGGCTGGTGGCGGTCTATTCGCTGGCCGGCATTGTCGGCGTCAACCCCGAGACCGGGGGCATCGTGTTCACGTGGCAAAACCTGCTGATGACGGTGGTGTTTGGCGGGGCGGCCTATTTGCTGTGGCGCGCCAGCGACAACTGCCGGGTGGAATACGACTATACCTTCACCAACGGCTGCCTGGACGTCTCCCGGGTGCTGAACAACAAACGCAGGAAGTACCTGACGGCCCTTGAGATGAAGGACGTCATCCGCTGCGGTCCCGCCACCGGACCCGCCTTCCAGAAGACGCTGAAGGAGCCCGGCGTCAAGGTGCACAACTGGTTCGTCAACCGGGACGCCAACCTGTATTTCTTCTATTTCCAGCGCAAGGGCGTCAAGCACGTGATCGTGGTGGAGCTGGTGGACGAGATGGTGGCCATGATCCGCAGCAAGAACTACCTGCCGCGGGAGGCCTGGTACGACGCGGAGGGCAAGCAGAGCTATGGCGTTCGCGTATCTTGACAACAGCGCCACCACCCGCCCCTGCGGGGCCGCCGTCGCGGCGATGGAAAGGGCACTGCGGGAGCAGTGGTACAATCCCTCCGCCGTCTACAGGCCGTCGGTGGAGGCCTTCCGGGCGCTGCGCGACGCCCGCCAGAGGCTGCTGGACGCCGTGGGCGGCGCGGGCTGCGACGCCGTCTTCACCTCCGGGGGCACGGAATCCAACAACCTGGCCATACTCGGCGCGGTGGGCCGCATGCGGGGCAGGCAGGTATTGGCCGTCAGCGCGGTGGAGCACCCCTCGGTGCGCGAGGCTTTCAATTTGTTGGCAGAGCAGGGCCACGACGTGCGCGTCGTCGGCGTGGACGGGGCGGGCCAGCTGAAGTGGGATGAACTGGAGGCGGCGCTGGACGACGGCGCGTCGCTGGTCAGCTGCATGCAGGTGAACAACGAGACCGGCGCGGTGCTGGACACCGCGCGACTGCATGATACCGTGAACGGCAGGGCGCTGATCCACGTGGACGGCGTGCAGGGCTTTTTGCGCGTGCCCTTCGACATGAAGCTGGCCGACCTGTACACCGTCTCAAGCCACAAGCTGCACGGGCCCAAGGGCGTGGGCGCGCTGGTCGTGAAAAAGGGCGTGCGCTTGAAGCCCCATCACGTGGGCGGCGGGCAGGAGTCGGGCCTGCGCTCGGGCACCGAGAACACCCCCGGGATTGCCGGCATGGACGCCGCCATCGCCGAGCTTCTCGCCATGGGGCCGGACATGCCACGCAAGCTGATGGCGAAGAAGCTGCGGCTGGTGGAGGCCGTGAAAAATGCGGTACCGGACGCGATCGTCAACGGCCCCGACCCGGCGGCGGGCGCACCCCACATCGTGAACCTGGGCTTTCCCGGCGTGCGGGGCGAGGTGATGCTCCACGCGCTGGAGGGGGACGGGGTGTACGTGTCCACCGGCTCGGCCTGCTCGTCCAAGAAGCTGAAGGTCAGCGGCGTGCTGACTGCCATGGGCATCAAGCCCCAGGTGGCCGAATGGGCCGTGCGCTTCAGCCTCAGCCCCCACACCACAGATGAAGAGATCGATTATGCCGCCCGGCGCATCGGCGCACAGTACGATTTGCTGAAGCGGTTCCAAAGGAGATAAATAAAACTATGCGGGATGTTTTGCTCGTCCGTTACGGCGAGGTATTCCTGAAGGGCGCGAACCGCCCTCACTTTTTGAAGGTGCTCACCGACAACGTCAAGCGGGTGGTGAAGCCCCTGGGCGGCCATGTGTGGCTGTCCGATTCCCGGGTCTATGTTTCCGATTTCAACGACCTGCAGGCCTGCATCGACTGCGTCACCAAGGTGTTCGGCGTGTACTCCGTCAGCCCGGCGGTGGAGATGGAGAAGGACCTGGACGTCATCGCCGAACAGTGCATTAAGATGATGGCCCCCTACAGCGGCACCTTCAAGGTGATGGGCAAGCGCAGCGACAAGAAGATTCCGATGAACTCCATGGAGCTGGCCGCCGAGCTCGGCCACCGGATCCTGGAGGCCAACCCCAACCTGAAGGTGGACGTCCACAAGCCCCGGCACAAGCTGGTGGTGGAGATCCGGGACAACGCCTATATCTGCGTGGAGGAGATCATGGCGGTGGGTGGCATGCCCATGGGCACCGGCGGCAAGGCGGCGCTGCTGCTCTCCGGCGGCATCGATTCCCCGGTGGCCGGCTACCAGCTGATGAAGCGGGGCGTGCGGCTGTGCGCCATCCACTTCCAGAGCCCGCCTTACACCGGCGAGCTGGCCAAGGACAAGGTGATGCAGCTGGCGAAGAAGCTGGCCTGGTACTCCGGCGGCATGCGGGTGTACCTGGTGCCCTTCACGAAGTGCCAGCTGGAGATCCACGAAAAGTGCCCCGACGAGCTGGGTACGCTGATCACCCGGCGCTTCATGATGCGCATCGCCCAGGTCATCGCCCGGCAGTTCGGCGCCCAGGCGCTGATCACCGGCGAGAGCCTGGGCCAGGTGGCCTCCCAGACCATGGACGCCCTGGTGTGCACCGACGCCGTGGTGGACATGCCGGTGTTCCGGCCCCTGATCGGCCTGGACAAGACCGAGATCATGGACATCGCGAACAAGATCGACACCTACGAGACCTCGATACTGCCCTACGAGGACTGCTGCACCGTGTTCACCCCCCGCCACCCGGTGACCAAACCCAAGCTGGACACCATGCCGAAGGCCGAGGAAATGCTGGACGTGGAGGCGTTGGTGAAAGAAGCCGTCGAGGGGACCGAAATGGTGATCGTGGAGCCGTGAATCAGGAATTAGGAATGAGGAATCAGGAATGAGGAATGAATAGTGGAGCGCGCAATTCATTCCTCTGGAGAGCTATATGAGCGATAAGGTTTATACGCTGGACGAGATCAAATCCATCGCCAATCCAATCGCGCGGCGGTACAATGTCGCGGCGCTGTATCTGTTCGGCTCCTATGCACGGGGTGAGGCTACGCCTCACAGCGACCTGGACTTTCGCGTGGATCGAACGGGCATGGCCGACCTGTTGGAACTGGGTGGGCTGTACAGCGACTTGGAAGCGGGCTTCGATAAGAAGCTGGACGTGTTGACCACGCAGATGCTGTCCCCGGCGTTCCTCGACAGTATAAGTGGCGAGGAGGTGCTGATTTATGCCCGGCAGTAATCGGGACAGGGATGTGATCGGTCATATCCTGCGCTACTGTCAGCAGATCGAAATCGCCCACGACGATTTCGGGCGCTCCCGTGATCGGTTTGACCAAAGCACGACCTATCAAAATGCGGTATCCATGTGCATACTTCAAATCGGAGAACTGGTCAAACATCTGAGCGCTGATTTCAAAGAAGAAAACCGCGAGATTCCCTGGCAAAAAATACGGGGTATGCGCAATTATGTCGCCCATGAATATGGCGCTATAGATTTGGATGTGGTTTGGGTTGTGGCGACTGACAGTGTCGTTGTGCTACAACGCTTCTGCGAAGAATACCTGGAGCAATGACCAACACCTACGGAATGAGGAATCAGGAATGAGATATTATGGCAATGAGGAGCGCAAGCCATCCATTCCTCATTCCTAATTCCTCATTTCTCATTAGAACTATGACGATTGCTGAATACATTTCAAAACTCCGTCAAAACCCCGCCTTCATGGACAACGTCACCTCATGGCAGGTGATGCCTGCGCGGCCGGCGGTCTACGGCGAATTCCCGCCGGAGCTGGACGGGCGCATCGTCGAAACGCTGAGAAAGCGGGGCATCGAAAAGCCCTACATCCACCAGAGCCAGGCCATCCGCGCCGCGCTGGCGGGGGAGGATTTCGTGGTCGTCACGCCCACAGCCTCGGGCAAGACGCTGTGCTACAACGTGCCTGTGCTTCAATCCATATTGGCGGACGAGGCCTCCCGGGCGCTGTACCTGTTTCCCACCAAGGCGCTCTCCAGCGACCAAGTGGCGGAGCTGTACGGCATGATCCAGGACATGGGCGTGGGCATCAAGGCGTATACCTATGACGGGGATACGCCCGCTTCCGCGCGCTCGGCGATAAGGCAGGCGGGCCACGTGGTGGTCACCAACCCGGACATGCTGCACCAGGGCATACTGCCCAATCACGCCAAGTGGGTCAAGCTGTTCGAGAATTTGAAGTACGTGGTCATCGACGAGATCCACGCCTACCGGGGCGTGTTTGGCTCGAACCTGGCCAACGTCATCCGCCGCCTGAAGCGCATCTGTGCCTTCTATGGGGCGAATCCCACCTTCATCTGCTGTTCGGCCACCATCCGCAACCCGAAGGAGCTGGCCGAGACGATGATCGGAAAGCCGGTGCGGCTGATCGACGAGAACGGCGCCCCGGCGGGTGAGCGCCACGTGGTGTTCTACAACCCGCCGGTGGTGAACGCCCAGCTGGGCATCCGCGCCGGCAGCATCCCGGAGACCCGGAAGATCGCCGCCTCGCTGCTGAGGGCGGGGGTGCAGCACATCGTGTTCGCCCGCTCGCGCCTGACGGTGGAGGTGCTGGTGCGCTACCTGAAGGACATGGTCCGCGACCCGCTGGGCAACGCCGGCAGGGTGCGGGGCTACCGGGGCGGGTATCTGCCCACCCAGAGGCGGGAGATCGAACGTGAGCTTCGGGCGGGGCGCATCACCTCGGTGGTGTCCACCAACGCGCTGGAGCTGGGCATCGACATCGGCCAGCTGGACGCCTGCGTGCTGTGCGGCTATCCCGGCACCATCGCCTCCACCTGGCAGCAGGCGGGCCGGGCCGGGCGGCGGGGGAGCGTATCGCTGCTGATCGTGGTGGCGTCGTCCAGCCCCCTGGACCAGTACATCATCCAGCACCCGGAATACTTCTTCGCCCAGTCGCCGGAGCAGGCGCTGATCAACCCGGACAACCTCTATATCCTCCTGAACCACATGAAGTGCGCCGCCTACGAGCTGCCCTTCGAGGAGGGGGAGATGTTCCAGGGCGTCGAGGATACCCCGGAGCTGCTGGGCTACCTGCGGGACGAGGACATCCTTCGCCAGGTGGCCGGGAAATACTACTGGATGGCCGAGGAGTTTCCCCAGGCGGGCATCAACCTGCGCTCTTCCACCGACCAGAACTTCCTGATCGTGGACATCACCGATCCGAAGAAGCACCGGGTCATCGGCGAGATGGACCGCTTCACCGTGCCGATGCTGCTGCACCAGTACGCCATCTATATGCACGAGGGCACCCAGTACCAGGTGGAACAGCTGGACTTCGACGACAAAAAGGCCTACATCCGCCGGGTGGACGTGGGCTACTATACCGACGCCGACCTGACCACGAGCCTGAAGGTGCTGGACGAGTTCGACCGGGAGCCGGACGGCCCGCTGAAGCGCAGCCGGGGCGAGGTGCTGACCTCTTCCATCGTGACGGTGTTCAAGAAGATCGCCTTCGACACCCACGAGAACCTGGGCTGGGGCCCGGTGACGCTGCCGGAGCTGGAGATGCAGACCACCGCGACCTGGTGGACCCTGCCGGATGGCCTGGAGGAAATCTACGAGCGTGAGCCGCTGAAGAACGCGCTGATCGGCCTTTCCCACCTGCTGCGCCACATCGCGCCGATGTACCTGATGTGCGCGCCCCAGGACATCAGCGTGGTCTACCACGTGAAGGACACCTTCACCGGCGGGCCGACCATTTACCTTTACGACTCGGTGCCCGGGGGCATCGGGCTTTCCGACAGGGTCTTTGAGATGCACCGCGAGCTGTTCGCCCACGCACGGGAGCTGCTCACGGCCTGCCCCTGTCACGACGGCTGCCCCAGCTGCGTCGGCGCGACCGCGGGGCCGGGGGCCAAGGGAACGCTGGTGTCGCTGCTGGATCGGTTGCTGGAGGGATGAACAAATCAGAATTTACCGACGACCTGTAGCGGCGGCAATATGCCGCCACATCATAAACCGTCAAAAGGAGAATGAACATGGCAGAAGTCAAGATCTACACTTCCGAGGACATGAGGTTTGAGAACCTGTCCAAGAACCACCTGACCCTGGTGGACTTCTGGGCCACATGGTGTGGCCCGTGCCGCATGATCGCCCCCACCGTGGAGGAGCTGGCCGCCGAGACCGAGGGCGTCACCTTCGCCAAGGTGAACGTGGACGAGAATCCCGACGTGGCCATGGGCCTGGGCATCCAGGCGATACCGACGCTGTACCTGTTCCGGGACGGCAGGGCCGTGGACAAGGTCGTGGGCGTGCAGAGCAAGCAGGCCCTGAAGGCCATGATCGACCGGAACCGGTAATAAGTCGGCAGTTTTTTGTTTACGCACAATTTCCGATAAAAACATCACCCTGGCTGTGATTTTATCGGAAATTGTGCTATACTTATTTTGGTATGCTGTGCGGTAGTGTGCGCAGCTTTGGTGATTGAATCGTGCGTTCGCCGGAGTCGGGCGACGTATAATATAGAAAAATCATAACAGCAAAAGGAGGCTGTGTCTTGTCCAGAAAGAACAAAGAGGCGAAACTGAAGATCATACCGCTGGGCGGCCTGGGCGAAATTGGCAAGAACCTGACGGTACTTGAATATCAAAACGACATCATCGTCATCGACCTCGGCAGCATCTTCCCCCGGGAGGATATGCCCGGGGTGGACCTCGTCATTCCCGATACCAGCTATCTGGAGCACAACCGGGAGAAGATCAGGGGCTATTTCATCACCCACGGCCACGAGGACCACATCGGCGCGGTGCCTTACGTGCTGCGCAACCTGCCCGCGCCGGTCTACGGCACGAAGCTGACCCTGGCGCTGTGCGAGCACAAGCTGAAGGAGCACCGGCTGCAGAACGTGGCCCCGCTGAACGTGGTCACCGAGGGCGACGTCATCAAGGCGGGCTGCTTCTCGGTGGAGTTCATCCACGTGAACCACTCCATTGCCGGGGCCTGCGCCCTGGCGATCAAAACCCCGGTGGGCACCGTCGTCCACACCGGCGACTTCAAGGTGGACTACACCCCCATGGACGGCGCGCCCATCGACCTGGGCAGGCTGGCCGAGCTGGGGCAGGAGGGCGTGCTGGCGCTGCTGTGCGATTCCACCAACGCCGAGCGTCCGGGCTACACCATGTCCGAAAGGAAGGTGGCCGCCACCTTCAACGAGCTGTTCCAGAAGGCGGACGGCCGGGTGATCATCGCCATGTTCGCCAGCAACGTGCACCGCATCCAGTCGGTGGTGGACTGCTGCCAGCACTTCCACCGCAAGATCTGCCTGATGGGGCGCAGCATGGTCAACGTGGCCAAGGTGGCCATGCAGCTGGGTTACCTGAAGATCCCGGACGGCATGCTGATCTCCGCCGAGGAGATCGACCGCTATCCCGACGAGCAGATCGCCGTGGTCACCACCGGCAGCCAGGGCGAGCCCATGAGCGGCCTGTCCCGCATGGCCTTCGCCGAGCACCGCAAGCTGGAGATCCGCGAGGACGATATGGTCATACTGTCGGCCTCCCCGATTCCCGGCAACGAGAAGTCGGTCTCCCGTGTCATCAACCAGCTGATCCGCATCGGCGCGAACGTGATCTATGATTCCCTGGCCGAGGTGCATACCTCCGGCCACGCCCGCCAGGAGGAGCTGAAGCTGATGCACTCGCTGATCAAGCCGAAGTTCTTCATACCGGTGCACGGTGAGTACCGGCACCTGTACCACCA
>JAFRJF010000201.1 GCA_017432405.1 Clostridia bacterium
GGTGGCCCGCGTAGCGGGTCGGAAGAGGTGTCCCCGCTGGGCATAGTTCGTCTATTGCTATAGAGGAGCGAGGCATAGGTGGACACCTCTTCAGTCTGCTTCGCAGACAGCTTCCCCTCCAAGGGGAAGCCTTTTGGGGAATACCATCAACTCCCCGACAAATCAGTATTTATTGACATCCAGCCGGCCAAGGCGATATAATGGAAGCGGTAATGACAGGAACAAGAGGAGGTTATACATAATGAAGCGACTGACACTGAGGCTGCTGGCGCTGTGCATGGCGCTGGCGATGCTGGGCGGGTTCGCCGCCCTGGCGGAGCCGGTGATCCTCGAAGACGCGCCGGACGATGCATTCGCCCTGCCCGGGGCGGAACCCGATATCGACCTGCCCGCAATCGGGGATTTCGACCTGGCGCCCAACGACGTCGCCTCGGAGGACGTCGTCACGGAGCATGACGCCCCCGCCGCGCCCAACGGAACCGTGAACAGCGGGTCCTGCGGGCCGAACGTCACATGGACGCTGGACGACAGCGGGCTGCTGACCATCTCCGGCAGCGGCGACATGGACAACTACTTTGCCTTCTGGGAGATCACCTACGGCGTCGGCATCAAGCGGGCCGTGGTGGAGGAGGGCGTCACCTCCCTGGCCCTCAACACCTTCAACGGCTGCGACGAGCTGGAGAGCGTCTCGCTGCCGGACACCCTGGAAAACATCTTGGGCAGCGCCTTCAGTGATTGCGGCAGCCTCACTCGCGTCGACATTCCCTACGGCGTGCCGTGGATCTCCGGATACTGCTTCGCCGGATGCTACAGCCTTACGCGGGTGACGGTGCCGGAATCGGTGACGGAGGTCGTCGACCACGCCTTTGACAATTGCCCGAGGCTCACCCTCTACGGCTACGACGGCAGCACTATCGAGACCTACGCCAACGAGAACGGCATCCCCTTCGTCTCCCTGGGCGCCGCGCCCGCCAGGCCGCAGAAGCCCCGGCGCAGCGTGATGGACAGCAAGATCACGGTAAAGGACCAGGTGTACACCGGCAAGGCCGTGAAGCCCGCGGTGAAGGTGGTCCTGAACGGAAAGACGCTGACCCGAGGCAGAGACTACACCGTCAGCTACAGCTACAACACGAACATCGGCATAGCCATCGTGGAGGTCACCGGCATCGGCGACTACACCGGCACCGCGATGGCCACCTTCAGGATCAACCCGAGGGCGGTGACCGGCCTGAAGCTGACCGCCGGCAAGGGAAGGCTGACCGCAAGCTGGAAGAAGTCTCCCGGCGACGTGGACGGCTACCAGCTGCAATACGGTCTGAAGAAGAACTTCCGCGGCGCGAAGAAGGTGACGGTCAGAAAGGCCGCCACGCTGAAGAAGGTGCTGAAGAACCTGAAGAAGGGCAAGATCTACTACGTGCGCATCCGCACCTGGAAGACCGACAGCGGAAAGAAGTACTGGTCCGCCTGGTCCGGCGCGAAGAGGGTGAGGGTGAAGTGACAAATACTGATTTGTCGCAGCGCGACAAATCAGTATTTACCCCTCAACAATGAGGCCCCCGCTGATGCGGGGGCCTTGGTGTTGCTCACCACTCCACCTTTTCAATCGCCACGGCGGTGCGGCAGGGCAGGTACAGCTTGAAGCCGCAGCCGAATTCGGTGTCCTGGGTGTGGTAGACGTATTCGGTGCTGATGCGGGACTGGCCGCCGTAGGGCCCGTCGTCGCTGGAGAAGACCACGCGATAGCCCCCGGGGCCGGTCAGCCGGCAGTTGATGAAGACCTCCTCCTGGGACCAGGTCGGGTGCAGGTTGAAGGCGTACAGCATGCCGCCCCGGGCGAAGATGACCAGCTTCTTCTCGTTGTCCAGCCACAGGCTCTCGGCGGGGCCGGCGGTGAGGATGTGGTAGGTGTTGATGTGGAAGGTCATGGCCCGGTCGAAGTTGGCCAGCCACTCGTACTTGTACTCGGTGCTCTTCACCAGCGACCACTGGCGGCGGGCGTAGTGATAGCTCCAGTTGTTGCCCTCCCGGGGGAAATCCACCCACTCGGGGTGGCCGAACTCGTTGCCGATGAAGTTCAGGTAGCCGCTGGGCGCCAGGGCGCAGGTCAAGAAGCGGATCAGCTTGTGCATGTCGATGGCCCGGTCCATCGAGGGGCTGTGGTAGTCCTTCATCATGCCGGTGTACATCTCGGCGTCGGCCATGCGGAAGATCAGCGACTTGTCGCCCACCAGGGCCTGGTCGTGGGATTCGGCGTAGGATATGGCCCCCTCGCCGGGGCGGCAGCTGGTGCACTCGTGCCAGATGTAGTGCATGTTCCAGTCTTCCTGCATCTGGTCCTTCACCAGCTTGATCCACATGTCCGGCACGCCCATAGCCAGCCGGTAGTCGAAGCCCACGCCGCCCTGCTCCAGGGGCAGGCCCATGCCGGGGAAGCCGCTCATGTCCTCGCAGACGGTCACGGCCTTCGGGTTGAATTCGTGGATCAGCTCGTTGGCCAGCATCAGGTAGACGCGACCGTCCACGTTGGTATTCATCGAGAAGTACTTGTCGTAGTTGTCGAAGGCCTCCATGCCGTGGTTCTCGTACATCATGCTGGTGACGCCGTCGAAGCGGAAGCCGTCGAAGTGGAACTCCTCCTGCCAGTACTTCAGGTTGCTCAGCAGGTAATGGATCACCTCGTACTTGCCGTAGTTGAACACCCGGGTCTTCCAGGCGTCGTGCCAGCCCCGGCTGCCGGACAGGAAGTACTGGTCGTCGGTGCCGTCCAGGTTGTTCAGGCCCTCGCCCTCGTTGGGACAGGCGTGGCTGTGCACCACGTCCAGCAGCACGGCGATGCCCAGGCCGTGGGCCTTGTTGATCAGGTACTTCAGGTCCTCCGGCGTGCCGTAGCGGTAGGAGGGGGCGAAGAAGTTGGTCACCTGGTAGCCGAAGGAGGCGTAGTAGGGGTGCTCCTGTATGGCCATCAGCTGGATGGTGTTGTAGCCGGCGTACTTGATCCAGTCCAGGGTCTCGTCGGCGAACTCCCGGTAGGTGCCCACCCGGGGCTCCTCCTGGGCCATGCCGATGTGGGCCTCGTAGATCATCGGGGCCTCCGGGCGGCGCACGCGGTAGTAATCCCCGTCGGTCCACTCAAAGGGGGCGTCCGGCTGCCAGACCTGGCCGCAGAGGGTCATGGTGCTCTCGTCCAGCACGCAGCGGGTGATCCAGGCGGGGATGCGCTCGAAGGCGCTGCCCTGCCGTCCCACCATCAGCTTGACGAACTGGCCGTGCTTCAGCGCGTCCGCGCCCTCCAGCGCGATCTCCCAGACGCCGTTTCCGATGTTGGTCAGCGGGTGGTCGTAGGGCTCCCAGTCGTTGAAGTCGCCCTTCAGCCAGACGGCGTCCGCGCCGGGCAGCCAGTCCCGGAACACCCAGCCGGTCTCGGTGCGATGGAAGCCGAAGTAGTGATGGCCGTTGGCGAAGTCGACGATGCTGCCCTCCCCCGCCAGCTTCCAGCGCGTATCGTTGTAGCGGTCCAGGTGCATCCGCACCTCCCCGGCATAAGGCCCGAGCCACGGATCCTTCTCGATCAGCAGCCACACGGCGTTGTCGACATGTATCATATTAAAAACCACCTTTATGTCAATTATCCCCAGTTCCACTGCGCCATGATGCTCTGGATGGTCGCGCCGTCGGCGGTGGCGATGGCGATGGCGAAGGCCGGGGCGTCGACCTTGGTGAAGGCGCGCTGCTCCACGCCGTCGGTGGACTTCGTGGCGGTCAGCGCCCAGCCGTTGGCCAGCAGCTTCGCCGCGGCGTTCTCGGGGGTCATGGTGACGTCAATGCCCGCGATGCAGTAGCGGGGCTTGAGCACGTTCACGATGGCCGCGGTGCAGCTGGAGGCGGTCATGGACAGGCTCAGCTCGTCGTCCCGGCAGGTCACCGTATTGTCGCCGGATTCGCTGTCGCGGACCAGGTCCAGCTTCCGGGCGTACTGCATGTAGGTGGCGGGGTCGTTGGTCAGGGCCTTGAAGGCGTCCCTCAGCCGGGCCTTCACGTTGACCTCCACCGCCTGGATCAGGCCGTTGTGGGTCTTGACCGCCACGCTGGTGGTGCCCTTGCGCATGCCGGTGATCACGCCCTCGCTGTTCACCGTGGCGATTTTGCGGTTCTGGGAGGCGTACTTGTAGATGGCGTCGCTGCCCTCGTCCACGCTGGGGGCCAGCCGGAAGGTCTCGCCCACCTGGATGTCCACCGTGGCCACGTTCAGGCTCAGCGTGGTGGGGGCCTTGCCGCCCAGCACGTAGACCTCGCAGATCGCGGCCTTTTCGTTGTAGGTGCTGACGGTGACGGTGGCCTTGCCGCCGGAGATGGCGGTCACGTTGCCCTCGCCGTCCACCGTCGCCACCTTCTCGTTGCTGCTGGTGAAGCTCAGCGCCGATGCACTGCCGCCGCTCAGCTTCGCGGTCAGGGGCTTCACGTCGCCCACGGACAGCACGGCGTAGCTGTCGGACAGCGTCACCCGCTTCGGGGCGGCGACCACCGTGACGTGGCACACGCCCAGCAGGGTCTTGTCGTAGCCCACGGCGACGGTGGCCTTGCCCTTGCGCAGGGCGGTGATCACGCCGTCGGCGTCCACCGTGGCCACCTTCGGGTTGTTGCTCTTGTATTTCAGCACCTGGCCCTCGCCGACCAGTATCGCCGAGGTATCGAACCGGCAGGTCTCTCCCCTGCCCAGCTTCAGGCTCGTGGACGGCGTCTGGCCAAAGCCCTCGGCCACGCCCGCAAAGCCCACAACAGACGCCATCAGCAGCGCCAGCGCCAGTACGCGCGCAATCCAGCGGTATTTCATCGTCGATTCCTCCTGTGTATCCCATAATCAGACAATTTGTGATGCCATTATAAGCCAGGGACACACCGCAGGCAAGGACAGCGGTAGGAGGATTTGTGGACAATAATTTGACGGGTAAATTCTGATTTGTCGCAGCGCGACAAATCAGTATTTGTCACTTCCCTGCCACGCTCAACGCCTTGATGAGCAGGCTCGGGCTGCCGAAGCAGCTGGCGCCGGGGGCGTGGAAATCCAGGTCGCCGCCCACGGCCTCGATGCCCATGAGCAGCTCGTAGAAGTTGCCGGCCACGGTGATCTGGTTCACGGCTTCGGCGAGCCTGCCGCCCTTCACCGCGAAGCCCTTCGCCGCCAGGGAGAAGTCGCCGGTGATGGCGTTGGCCCCGGCGTGCATGCCCTGCAGCTCGGTGATCAGCAGGCCGTCGCCCAGCCTTTCGAGCATGGCGTCGAAGGAGGCGTCCGAGGGCTCGAAGTAGAAGTTGGTCGGCGCGACGCCCACCGCGGCGGCATAGCCGGGGCGGGAGGCGTTGGCGGTGGTGGCCACGCCCTGCTTGTGGGCGGTCTTCAGGTTGTGCAGCAGCGTGGTCAATTTGCCGCCCTCGATCACCGCCTTGGGTACCGTGGCCACGCCCTCGCCGTCAAAGGGCGCGGAGGAGGCGCTGCCGGCGCGATGGGGGTCGTCCATCAGGGTCACGCATGCCGCGGCGACGGCCTCCCCCTCCCTGCCCTTCAGGCGGGACAGGCCCCTCTGGGCGCTGTCGGCGGAAAACACGCTGCTGAACGTGGACAGCAGCGTGCCGGCCACGTCGTTGCGCAGCAGCACGCGGTAGATGCCTGAGGGGGCCTGTTTGGCCTGAAGGCCGGCCAGGGCCTCGTCGGCGGCGGCCTTCGCCACCTTCTCCAGGTCGATCTCCTCCGGGTCCATCGTAAAGAACTGCTTGAAGCCCGTGTTGACCTTATCGCCGTCCCGGGCCACGGCGGACACGTAGCCGCCCAGCAGGTTGCCCTTCGTGGAAACGTCCAGCCCCAGCGTGTTGACGATGGCGCTCTCGGCCCTCTCCGAGAACACGGCGCAGTCCTCCACCTGGGCGATGCGCCTGTCCTGTTCGAGGGTCAGCCGCTCCAGCCGCTTTGCCATGTCGATCTTCTGCGAAGCGCCAATTTCGTCCAGCCGGGGCTCGTAGAGCTTCAGCTCGGGGTAGCTGTCGCTGCCGGCGAACAGGAACTGCCTGTCCTCGCTCTCCACCACGGCGGCGTTCTCCAGCGCGCCTTCCACCAGCATATCAATGGCGTCCTCGTCCAGGATCTGGGTGGAGGCGTAGCCCATCTTTCCGTTTACCAGCGCCCTAAAGCCCAGGCCGCCGCCCTCGGACACATTGTATTGGTAGATTTCGCCGTTCTTCACCTGCACCTCGAAGCTCTCGCTGCTGCCGAAGCAGGCCTCGCAGGCAAAATCGGGGGCGTCCCCCGCCCGTTCCTTCGCCCGGGCAAACAGCCTGTCGATAAATTCCCTTCTGTCCATGCTCATCGCCCTCCCACCGTCATGTCGGTCACGCGGATCATCGGCTGGCCCACGTTGGTGGGGATCGAGCCGCTGGAGGCACCGCACATGCCCTGGGCCATCCACATCTTGCCGCCCACCCGGTCGATCTTCTTCAGGACCTCCGCGCCCCTGCCGATCAGGGTCGCGCCGCGCACGGGCCGGTCCACCTTGCCGTCCCTGATCAGCCAGCCCTCGGCCACGGCGAAGTTGAATTCGCCGGTGACGGGGTTCACGCTGCCGCCGCCCATGCTCCTGGCGTACAGCCCGTCGCCGCAGGTGGAAATGATCTCCGCCTCGTCGTCGCTGCCGGCGGCGATATAGGTGTTGCGCATCCGGGAAGTCGGGGCGAAGGTGTAGTCCTGGCGGCGGCTGGAGCCGGTGGGGGCCATGTTCATGCGCCGCCCGTTCAGCCGGTCCACCATGTAGTTGACCAGCACGCCGTCCTGGATCAGCACCAGCCGGGTGGTGGGCGTGCCCTCGTCGTCGATGTTCAAGCTGCCCCACTCGCCGGGCAGGGTGCCGTCGTCCACGGCGGTGACGATGGGCGAAGCGATGCGCTGGCCCAGCTTGCCGGCGAACTCGGAATTGCCGAAGGCCACGGCCTGGGCCTCCAGGGAATGGCCGCAGGCCTCGTGGAAGATCACGCCGCCGAAGCCGCCGTCGATCACCACGGGCATCACCCCCGCGGGGCAGGGCTCGGCGTGAAGCATGGTCACGGCCCGATTGGCCGCGATGCGGGCCTGTTCGGCCACGTCCACCCGGCCCTCAAACAGCTCGAAGCCCATCATGGCGCCGGGGGACGTGCTGCCGGACTGGCTCTCGCCGCCGCCCTCGGCCACGGCGGAGCAGACCATGCGGGTGTACACCCGCCGGTCGCCGGTGAACAGCCCCTCGCTGTTGGCGATCTGCACGTCGCTGTCCCAGTAGATGAGGTTTGCGCGGACCTGGCGGATCTCCGGGGACACCGCCCGGGCGGCCAGGTCCATCTCCCGCAGCAGCTTTGCCTTGCGGGTCCCGGCCACGTCCATGGGCAGGGCCCTGACGGGATGGACGTTCGCCGCCACGGCGCGGGTCAGGCGGACGTCCCCCACCGCCCCCGCGCCTTCGACGGCGTCCGCCGCCTTGCGCGCGGCGGAGATCAGGCCGGTAAGGGAGGTATCGTTGGTGTGCACGTAGACGCTGTTCAGGCCGTTGTAGACGCGGATGCCCGCGCCGTGGCGGCGCACGGTGGAGGCGCTCTCCACGTGGCCGTCCACCAGGCCCAGACCGCCGGAGCGCCGGTCCTCGCAGAACAGCTCCGCGAAGTCCCCCCCGGTCTTCAGCGCCGCCGCCAGCACTTGCTCGGCAGTGGATTTCAGAATCATAGGCGTTTCTCCTTTGAGGTTTTGGTTATGAGAGTATTGTACCACGTTGGGCGGGGTTTTACAAGGGAGGAACAAATACTGATTTGTCGCGCTGCGACAAATCAGTATTTGAGGGGTTAGGGGTTAGGTTTTAGGGGTTAGGGAGAACAGCGTCGCCTCCCAAAGCCTTCCCCAGCGACCGAAGGGAGCGGTTCAGGGGAAGGTGGGCCGCGA
>JAFRJF010000202.1 GCA_017432405.1 Clostridia bacterium
ATGACGACGACGATGACGATGACGACGACGGGGATTACTACAGCATGGAAGCGCTGATGAATCCCCCGGACGACCCCGAAGCCCCGGCGGATGCCCAGGACGCCGCGCCGACCAGCACGCCGAGGCCCGGCAGCAACCTGATCGACCCCAACACGCTGTCCTACACCGCCCTCAGCGACCCGGACATGAAGCTCACCTTCAACTACCCCTCGAATTGGATCAACGTGCCGGGGGTATTTACGGTGTGCTACCGGGAGATGGCGGAGCAGGGCGAATTCCCGGCCAGGGTCGCCATCTCCGCCAAGCGGCTGGTGCACTCGCCGGAGGGCACGGTGGTGTCGGACGAGCTGACCGAATTCGTTCGGGTCATCCGGAAGCAATACGACGCCAGCACCTTCCAGCTGGGCACGCCCAATTCAGAGGACACGTTCATGGGCAAGCAGGCCCTCTCCAACACCTATCTCGCCTACTCCGGCGAGACCGAGGTCAAGGGCTTCATCATCGGCCAGTCCATCGGACGGGTGTTGTACGTGTTCCACTTCAGCGCCTCCTACGAGGATTACGCCGCCATGGAGCGCGTGATGCGATACATGCTCAATTCGGTGCAGATCATACAGGACGAAAAGAAGGATTAGAATAAGGCGCGGGGACGGAATGCATTCCGTCCCCGCGCCTTATCGTTGCGGTCAGCTTGTTTACTTCTGCTCGAACTCGCCCAGCGCGCTGACGATGGTGCGCTCGCTCTCCTGCTTTTCGTACTTGGTGAACTGCACGCGGTTGCGGGCGCTGTGGCTCAGGCAGGCAGGGCCTCCAATGCAGCCGCCGTCGCAGGCCATGCCCTCGATGAAGTTCTCCTTCAAGACGCCCTTGCTCTTCTTCAAAAGCGCCGCGTTGCACTCCGCCAGCCCGTTGCAGGACACGGCCTGGAGATCGAAGTTCTCCACGCCCTCCATCTCCTTGATGGCCTCGGCGACCGCGTCCGCCAGTCCGCCGCAGCGGGCAAAGCCCCGGCCGAAGGTCGAGGAATTGGTCAGCTGGACGCCCTTCAGGGACCGAAGGTCGATGTCGGCGGCGTCGATCCAGGCCTGCATCTCCTCGAAGGTGATGGCGCAGCTGACCGCGTTCTTGCTGCGGGTGTAGATCGTCTCGTACTTCTTGGCGATGCAAGGCCCGATGAACACGATCTCGGCGGTGGGGTCCTTCTTGCGGATCTGGAAGGCCATCATCGCCATCGGCGATGGATTGTTGGACACATGCGGCGCGATGTCGGGATAGTTCTTCTGCACGAGGCTCACAAACGCCGGACAGCAGGAGGACGTGAGGAAGCCCTCCTCCACCAGCTCCTTGGCCTCGTGGAAGGCCACCGCGTCCGCGCCCCAGGCGGCCTCCTCCACCCGGTAGAAGCCCAGCTTCAGCAGCGCCTCATACACCTGGTCGGCCTTCACGTCGGTGTACTGGGCGCCGATGGACGGGGCCACCACGGCGTAGGTGTGGTAGAGCTTGTTGTTCAGCGAGTCCTTGATGATCTGTATGGCCTTGGTCAGGAAGGACTTGTCTGAGATCGCGCCGAAGGGGCACTGGTACACGCAGGCGCCGCAGGAGACGCACTTCTCCAGCTTGATCATGGCCTTCTGGTTATCGGGGTTGATGCTGATGGCCTTCATCTTGCAGGCCTTGATGCAGGGCCGCTCCAGCTTCAGTATCGCGCCGTAGGAGCAGGCGGCGGCGCACCGCCCGCACTCCACGCACTTCGTCTTGTCGATGGTGGCGTGGCGGTTGACGATGGTGATGGCGTTCTTCGGGCAGGCGTTCATGCAGTTGTGGGCGATGCAGCCCCGGCAGGCCTGGGTGACGGTGATGCCGTCCACGGGACACTCGTCACAGGCGATGGGCAGCACCTCGACCACGTTGGGGTTGCGGGTATTGCCGCCCAGGGCCAGCTTCACCCGCTGGTTGATGATGGCCCGCTCCTTGTAGATGCAGCAGCGCATGGTGGGCTTCGCGCCGTCGGGGATGATCTTTTCCGCGATGCCGAGGGTGTTTTCCGGCGTCAGCGCGTCGCCCAGGGCCAAGGTGGCCACTTCCTTCAATACTTTATATTTCAGCTCCTGAACATCGGTGTCGAATTTCGGCGTCATGTCCATTCCTCCCTGCGTTATACTTTTCAAACACACTGGTATTATAACACGCCATCAATTCATTGCGCAATACTCCCCGCAAATAATTTGACAAAGCCGCTGCTTAATGATAGAATTTATTAGGATATTTACAGCAAAAACGAGGTGTTTCAATATGAGCAAACAGGCCTACCGGATGAACATCGCCGGACTGGACCGGGATCTGCCCCTGTGCCCCATATCGGACAAGCTGATGATCGGCGCGTTCGTGATCTTCGGCGATCCCGAGCTGACCACCGCCTGCGCCAAAGCGCTGCTGGCGCGCTGCCCCGAGCACGACGTGCTGATCACCGCGGAAAGCAAGGGCATCCCGCTGGTCTGCGAGATGGCCCGGATGAACGGCAACGCGCGCTACGTGCTGGCACGGAAGTCGCCGAAGCTGTACATGCGCAACGTGATGACCGTAGAGGTGCGCTCCATCACCACCGACCACAAGCAGACCCTGTGTCTGGACGGCGGCGACGCCGAATACATGAAGGGCAAGCGCGTGGTGATCGTGGACGACGTGATCTCCACCGGCGAATCGCTGAGGGCCCTTGAGACCCTGGTGGAGAAGGCCGGCGGCAACATCGTGGGCCGCATGGCGATCCTCGCCGAGGGCGATGCCACCAAACGCGACGACATCATCTACCTCGAAAAGCTGCCGCTCTTCGACAGCGAGGGGAACCCGATCGACTGACAGGATCTCAACGCCAGAGGGGACGGCTTGCAGCCGTCCCCTCTGGCGTTCATTCTATTCCCAATTCCAATGCTCCCCCGCTCTCCAACAAACACAGCAGCCGCTGCTTCACGGGCATGCCGGTGATGCGCTCCAGGGCCAGGGCGTAGACCTTCAGCTGCTTCTCGTAGTGGGCACGCAGAAGGTCCATGTCGCTTGTGCGGTCGGTCTTGTAGTCCAGCAGCACCCATTTATCTCCCTCGACGAAGCAGCAGTCTATGGTGCCCTGCACCAGCAGCTCGCCGTGACCGTAGCGGCCCGCCTCCTCGGGGGTCAGGGCCTCGTCGATGGGCAGCATGACGTTGAAGGGCCACTCCCGGCGCACCGCCTTCGCCGCCCGCAGCCGAAGGCCCAAGTCGCTCTCCAGAAAGCGGGACAGCCGCCAGGGCTCCACCGCCTGGCGCTGGCTGTCCGTGATCAGGCGGCGGTTGGCAAAATCGTCCAGCTGCCGCGCCACCGCGCCGTTCAGCCCCTCGCCGGAAAGGCCCTCCAGCGCCTCCAGCCGCAAAAGCTGCATGCAGCGGTGGTAGGCGGTGCCCCGCTCCGCCCCGGTCATGCGCCCGGCGTCGTCGGAGAGGAAGGCCGGGCGCTCCGCCAGCGCGGGCAGCTGTCCGGGCCCCTCGATCTCCCGCAGCAGGCCCGAGGCCGTCAGCTTCAGCGGCCTGCCCGCGGCCAACGGGTCCGGATACTGCCAGGCCAGCTGGGCGTCCAGCTCCGGGTCGGCATAGTCCTCGGGACGGGCCATCACCCGGTCGAACAGCGCCCGGGCCTCGTCCTCCGCGCCCTCGGCCTGCAGGCGTATGGACGCCGCGGGTATCGCCCGAAGGCTGGAGCACAGCGGCTGGCCCTCGGCCTGGGCGCCGCAGCGCGCCGCCATGATCAGGTCCAGGTGGCTGCCCGCCGCCACAGGGGCGGCAGAGAGCGCCTGCCAGCGCTTCATCGCCCGGTCGGCATCCTTCACCGTGCCCACCAGTATTAGCTTCCGCTGGGCGCGGGTCATCAGCACGTAGAGTATGCGCATCTCCTCTGCGGCGTCCTCCCGGCGCTGGCGGGCCAGTATGGCCGCCTGGGGCAGGGTCATCCGCCGGGTGCGCAGCTCCGGGTCGCAGTAGCTCATGCCCGCCCCCAGGTCCCTGTGGGTCAGCAGCGGCGCGTCGCTGCGCTCCTGGCGATACTTCTTCGCCAGCTGCGCCCCGAACACCACCTTGAATTCCAGGCCCTTGCTCTTGTGGACCGACATCATCCGAACCACGTTGTCGTTTTCGCCCAGGAGGTGGGCCGCGTCGCCGTCGCTGCGCTTGCGCATGTGCTCGGTGTAGAACAGGAACCGGGTCAGGGAGCCGGCGTATTCGCCGTCAAAGCCGCAGGCGCTGACCACGAACTGATCCAGGTTGGCCTGTCGCTGGGCGCCGCCCGGCAGCGCCCCGGCATAGGTATAGAAGCCGCTCTCATCCAGCACCAGGCGCACAAATTCGCCCAGGCCCAAGCTGCCCGCCTTCAGGCGCCAACCGTCCATGCAGTCGAAGAACGCCGCCAGCTTTTCGGCGATCGCATCGTCCATCTCCCGGGCATAGGCCTCTGCAGCGTCCACATAGGCGACATTGCGATAGGCGATGCGTATGCGGGCCAGCTCATTGGCGCTAAGGCCCACGACGGGCGAGCGAAGCATGGCGATCAGCTCCACGTCCCGGCGCGCGTTTTCGATCAGGCGCAGCATCGACAGCAGCCAGCGAATCTCCAGCGACTCGTAATAGCCCGACTGGCCGTCCGCGAAGGCGGGAATGCCGTGGGCCAGCATCACCGGCATCAGCGCCGAGAAGGCCGCGGCCTTGCTGCGGGTGAGTATGGCGAAATCCCTGTAGCGCAGGGACGGGTCGGCGGCCATCATACTGCGGATGGTTTGGGCGATCACGATGCCCTCCCGCTCCATGGCCTGGAGCTGGACGACGTCCACCTCCGACGCGGCCGCCTCCTCCCCCGCCTCCGGGTCGGCGTCCGCGTCCACGAGCAGGATGTCCACGTCAGGGGCACCTGAGCCTTCCCCGTCCTCCAGGCCGGGGTTCAGACGCGCCATGGCGTCGTAGGTGATCTCGGCGTCCCCGCCCGTCATCACCCGCTCGAAGACCATATTGACGAAGTCCAGTATGCCCCGGCGCGACCTGAAATTGCGGGTCAGCGGCAGCAGCAGGCCGCCCTCGCCCTGCCCGTAGGCCTCGTATTTTTCCAGAAACAGCCGCGGCTCGGCCAGTCGAAAGCGGTAGATGGACTGCTTTACATCCCCCACCATGAACAGGTTGTCGCCCCGGCAGAGCGCGCTGATCAGCGCCTCCTGAATGTCGGA
This sequence comes from Clostridia bacterium, assembly GCA_017432405.1. Next base: position 5,237 of record JAFRJF010000202.1, read on the forward strand.
GGTGTCCTGGTATTCATCGACGAACACATAGTCGTAGCGCTCCCGCATGCTGCGCTCCACTGCCGGGTTCAAAAGCGCCCGCAGCGTCCGGTGCTCCAAATCGGCATAGGTCAGGCCGGAACGCTGGCTCTTGGCTTCTTCGTAGAGCTCTGACGTCCGCAGGGCGATGGCCGAGAGGGTTGCGATCTCATCGCCCAGCGCCACGGCGTCCTTCCGCGCCTGGATCAGGGGCAGGTCCTTCAATCGAATGGCCCCGAGGGCGTTCTTGGCCGCGTCCCTCAGCCGCTTGACCACCTCGACGACCTCCGGGTCCGCGTTCGGGTCCCGCTTGCCCCTGGCCGCCGAAGCCGGCTTGTACGCCAGAAGCGCCCGGTACAGGTCGTCGTAGTCCTCCAGGGCCAGCATATCCGTCAGGCCCTGGAAATCCGCCTGCATCGCCCCCTGGTAGTTCATCGGGCATCCCGGCAGCGCCAGCGCGTGGCGGATGTGCACCAGGGCTGTGCGGATGGCCCGACGGGCGTCCTGCTTCAATTCGTCCTGCCACGCCGACAGGGCCGCTTCATCGCATCGGGAGGCCTGGCGAAGCCACGCCTCCGGGTCGGGGCGGTCCTCCATGCGCCTGAGCAGCAGCTCCGTCGCCGCCCGCACGCCCTTGGGCCCCCTGCCGTAGTCCAGGGCCATCAGCGCCTCCCCGCCGGCGGCATAGGCCTCCTCCAGCGCTGCGTCCAGGGCTTCGTCCCGCAGGCGGGCATCCATGGCGTCGTCCAGAACGCGAAAAGCCGGGTCTACCCCGGCGGATTCAAAGTTCGTGCGCAGAAAATCAGAACAGAAGGCATGGAGCGTCGATATGTTGGCCTGGTCCAGCTTCAGCTGCTGCTCCCGGCAGCGGGCATCCCCCGCCGCGGCCCGCTCGCTGAGCTGGCGCGATAGCTTGGCGCGCATGTCCGACGCGGCGGCGCGGGTGAACGTGACCACCAGCATGCGGCCCACGTCCGCCCCGTCCCCGGCGATCAGGCGCAGCACGCGCTCCACCAGCACCGTGGTCTTGCCGGAGCCCGCCGCCGCGCTGAGCAGTATATTGCTGCCCCGGGCCTCGATGGCCCGCAGCTGTTCATCGGTCCAGTTGGGCATGCAATCGCCTCCCTTGTTTGGGTACGAGGGGATTATATTTGAAAACGGGCGCTTGACCGGCGCCCGTTTTGTATCAGAAGGTCACCGCAAACCAGCCGATTGACGACGGTATATCAAAAAGCCTTCAATTCTTCGAAAGCCTTTCCATGCTCGTATTCATAGATCTTCGCGTCCACCACGAAGCGGTACCAGAACGAGGACAGCACGTGGTAGATGAAGCCCTCCTTGCCGTCCAGGAAGCCGCCCCGGAGGAAGTAATTCACATTGAACCACAGAAACGCCCGCAGGAACTTGGGAAACCTGTAGTATACGCCGTACTTCTTTTTGCGCTTCTTCTCTATTTCCGGATCGTCCACGCTGGCGTCCGCATGGCCGTTCTTCCAGTCCATGTAATCCATGGCTTCACGGGTGGCGTACCAGTTATAACGGCCAATGAAGTTGTCCAGGTCCTTGAAATCGTAGTGCAGGAAGTTCTCCCTGAGGGAAATGCTCTCGCCCCGGGACAGTATCGTGTGGGCGTCCCTTCGGCGGTCCTCGATGCGGCCGACGCCGTTTTTGAACACCATCAGCTTGCGCTTCTTGCTGCCATGGGTCAAGGCCCGCCCCATGAAGAAATAGGTGGCCTCCAGGGTCATGCCGTTGACGTCGTCGGCGTCGTGGGCCGCCATCTGGCGCTCGATCTCTTCGCACAGCGCCGGGGGAAACTGCTCGTCGGCGTCGATGCGGATGACCCACCTGGTATCGATATCGCAGTTGTCCAGGCCCCAGTTGAACTGCTTGGCGTAGTATTCGAATTCGTGAAAGTACGCCTCCGCGCCGTTGGCCTTCGCCAGCTCCACGGTCCTGTCCGTGCTGCCGCTGTCCACGACAACCATGCGGCGGCAAAGCCCCCGCACCGATTGCAGGCAGCGCTCGATATTCAGTTCCTCATTTCGGGTCAGTATGATCGCGGTGATGTCGGCCATGAGGACTCCTTTCCAAATACTGATTTATCTCTTCCGCTTCGCCATCTCCGTCTTCCGCTTCCTCAGTCCCTGAACGGTATAAGTGAACCACGGCCAGGGGTCCTTTGGGTTGAAGATCTGGTCGGTGGTGTGGCGAAAGTCGAACCAGCCGGGCTTCGTCCTGAAGCGGTTGGGGGATTGCAGAAGCCAGAGCAGGTCGGTGTGCATGTAGCGCAGCCGCACGCCGTCCCGGTAGTCCGGATATTCGGTCACCGGCAGGCCCATGCCCAGCTCGACGATCTGGCGGGCGAAGTCAACCCCCGCGGCAAAGCAGACCTTGACGCTGGCGGTGATGCGGGGATTGATCTCCATCACCTTCGCCACGCCGTCCCTCGGGTCCTCGATCAGGTCCACGTCGCCGTAGCCCCGCCAGCCGATGGCCTGCAGCAGCCTGATCGAATTCTCAGCGATGTCGGGCCGATGGACGCTGCTGCTGCAACAGGTGGAGCCGCCGTCCACCGGATACCAGCGGGTCTTGTCGAACACCACCGCGCTCTTCGGCGCGCCGCCTGCATCCAGGAAGACCTCGCACTTGTACTGGGTGCCGGTCTGGGGAATGTATTCCTGTACCACCATGTTGCCGAAGCGCTCCAGCGCCTTGGGAAACACCTCCCGAAGCTGCGCCTCGTCCCGGATGACGTGGAAGCCGATGGAGCCGTACCCCACCCGGGGCTTGATGATGAACGGAAAGGGCAGCCCCGCGGCCAGGATCTCATCGGCGCTGCGCATGTCGTACAGCGTCCTCGGGCAGGGCACCCCCGCACGTTCACAGGCCTGCATGGTCCGCTGCTTGTCCGCCGCCTGCCAGAAGGCGTCAGGCTCGTTCACGGCGGGCCAGGCCAGCGGCCGAACCTCGTCGATGTGCTCGCAGAGCAGCGTCGCCGAGAAGTCGGTCATGGGGATGACCACGTCGTAGTGGCCCTCCCGGAGCACAGCTATCAGCGCCTCGAAGGAGCTCTGCGGGTCTTCCCGGTCCCAGTGCTTAATCAGCTTCACGTCCGGCCAGCGGGAGGCGTAGCCCACGTCCAGCTTGCTGCTGTTGTAGGTGGTCAGGTGGCAGCCCAGCGCCTTCAGTGCTGGCATCAGCGCCATGTTCTGTCGGGCAAAGCCCTCCAGCAGCAACACCCGGACGCCCCGAAGGTCGGGCTTTTCCCTGTAGCATGACGCGCCGCCTCCCCCCTGGAAAAAGCGCTTCATTTCGGCGGTATCGAAGCGGTAGGGGTTGAGCACCTTGTTGACGTTCAGGCGAAGCATCCGGGGGCAGACGCGCGACACCCCGCGGCCCAGCCTGCCCAGCCATCCGGGCAGGCGCAGCACCCTGCCGGCCTTGCCATTGTCCCTGTCCGCCGTCACCATTTCGGCGGAATTGAAGGGCGCGTCGTCGCAAAAATTCACCAGTCCCGAAGGCGCGGGATTCCGGTCCGCCCAGGCGCAGACGACCTCGACCACCCGGTCCAGGTCCAGGAAGGCGTAGTCGGTGCCCCCGCCCACGGTGAAGGCCAGGGACGGATATTTGAGATAATAGCGCTTGCGCACGTCCCGCATGTCGTCGGCGGTGTACACCGGCGCAAACCGGGCGATGAACGCCGGGGTGTCGCCCATCAGCGCGATGAGCCGCTGCTCGGCCAGGTATTTCGATCTTGCGTAGCCGCCCACCGGCGCGGGCGCCGTCGCTTCGCTGACGGTCTCCCCCTTCAGGCCGTACACATCCACGGTGCTGGCGAAGAACACAGGGATTTCCGCCTTCGCCGCCTGCTCGAATACATGCTGGCTCACCAGCACGTTCAGCATAAAATAGCGGTTCCAGCTCAGATCGGTCTCCCCGGTGACATGGGCCAGCGCCGCCAGGTGGATCACCCGGTCCGCCGGATGGGCGGCAAACAGCGCGGCCACGTCGTCGGGCCGGGTCAGGTCGCAGGCGGCGTGGGCGTAGTTCTCGTGGGCGACCTTCGCCGGGGCGATGTCCACGCCCACGACGCGATGGCCCCTTTGGCACAGCGCCAGCGCGACCCTGCTGCCCAGCATGCCCGAAGCGCCGGTGAGCAGTATGGTATGCGTCACGACAGCCCACGCTCCCTTCGGTCCGCCTCGAGGGTGATGAACCTGGCGCCCCGCTTCTTCATCCAGCGAATCATCCGGCGCAGCTTCTTCAGGTTGCCCCGCCGGCCCACCAGGCATCGGAAGGCCGTCGCCTTCCCCAGGCCCTTCGGCAGCGGCAGGGGCGCATCCGTCAGCTCAAAGGGATGGACGTAGATGGTAAAATTCTCATGCCTGCGGGCGTACATGCCCAGCAGTATGCGCAGCAGCCAGAACGGGAACAGCCGCAGATAGCCGCCGCCGGAGATGGGTATGGAATAGCCCATGATATCCAGCGTGGGGATCTCGTATTCGGCAAAGTCGTCCTTCACATACACCAGGTCCTCCGCCTGGGCAAAGCCGGAAAGGTCCAGGTTGCGGTACAGGGAGTGCTGCGCAAAGCGGATCTTGCTGCTGTCATAGGTAAAGCCCAGCTGCCCGATGGCGTCCAGCTTGTCCCGCTCCATGGTGAAGCAGCTGGCCCGGTAGCCGGTGATTTCACGTCCGGCGGCCCTTTCGATCATGTCTTTGGCCCGGCGCGTCTCGTCCACGAACTGCTCGAGGCTCTTGTTGGTCAGCAGCTCGTGGTCCAGCCCGTGGCAGCCCAGGGCGTGCCCCCGGCGCACAATCTCCCGCAGTATGCCGGCGTTCTCATCGGCGATCTCGCCCACGCAGAAGAAGGTGACCTTCACGCCCTCCTCGTCCAGCATATCCAGGAAATCGAAGATCTGTGGCAGTACGCGCACGCCGCTCTCCCGGCAGCGAAAGCCCTTCAGGTAGTCCAGATGATACCATTCCTCCAGGTCCACGGTGAGGTAGGCCCGGTTCATGCGGCCCGGGGCCGTGGCGCGGGGGGGTATCGCCTGCGGGGCGCTTGCGTTCGTATATTTATCTTGATCCTGCATCTGTATCGTCCTTTTGGGTTGGTATCGCTTTTGACTCCCCCGCCTGCGTGCCTTCGATCACGCCCTCGGAGCGCAACACCTTCAGCACAGTGCCCAGCACGCAGCGCACGTCAAAGGCAAAGCTCATGCGTCGCACGTATTCGCCGTCCAGTCGGGCCTTCACGTCGATGGGCAGCTCGTCCCGCCCGTTGATCTGCGCCCAGCCGGTCAGGCCCGGGCGCACGTCGTTCGCGCCGTATTTGTCCCGCTCGGCGATCAGGTCGAACTGGTTCCACAGGGCAGGGCGCGGCCCGACCACGGCCATCTCCCCCTTGATGATGTTGAGCAGCTGCGGCAGCTCGTCCAGGCTGGAGCGGCGCAGGAAGCGCCCGACGGGCGTTATGTAAGCGGCGGGGTCCTTGAACAGGTGGGTCGGCTGGTCCTTGGGCGCGTCTATGCGCATGGTGCGGAATTTATATATCATGAAGTGGGTCTTGCCCTGGCCCACCCGCCTTTGCCGAAAGAACACAGGTCCCGGGGAAGTCGCGCGAATGACCGCTGCCAACACCAGAAGCAGCGGTGAGAATACCACCAACGCCAGCGACGCCAGCAGGAAGTCCAGTATTCGCTTCAAATGGGTATACATACAACAACCTCCATTGTAATTATACCACATATATCGCGCGTGGAGCGTTAAATAATCGGTATCACAGCCAAAACAACATTGCGGGGAGGGACCGAGGCCCTTCCCCGCGCGCATGTCGTTTCGATTATCCCTGGTAGATGAAATTGTACAGCTCAAGAGCGTTGGCCTGGAAGTCACAGTCGTAGAGCATGGACTGTTCGTTGCGCACCTCTTCCTTGTAGGAGCCGCTGATGGGCAGGCGGATGCTCTTGACGCTGCCAATGCCATTGCCGCACACCTGCATTGCGATGGTGAACAGGTCCTCAAAGGGCAGGTTGGTCTTGACCTGGTCGATCATATCCTTGGCCAGCGCGGCCAGCTGTATGGCGTCCAGGTTCTTGACCTTCTGCAGCAGCTTCTCCAGCACGATGCGCTGGCGCTCCGTGCGCATGGCGTCGCCGCCGGTCAGCTTGCGGATGCGGGCATAGGCCAGGGTCTGCCGACCGTTCAGGTGGGTATTTTCGCCGTAGGTCTCCAGGTACACGTTTTCCTGGTCGGACTCGTCGATGCCCTCCCTGTAGGCAAACTTGGCCTGCTGGACGATCATCTTGTTGATCTTGTCCTTCTCCGCCTCGGTGATGTCGATCTCGACGCCGCCCACGCGCTGGGCGATCTTCTGGAAGCCGAAGAAGTTCACCAGCACGTAGTACTGGATGTTCATGCCGAACTTCTCGTTGATCGTGCGCATCGCCAGGTTCGGGCCGCCGAAGTAATTGGCGGCGTTGATGCGGTAGGTGCCGTTATACTGGCCGATATCGGTGTACTCGATGGCCAGGTCGCGCATGATGGACGACAGCTTGACCTCGCCGGTGTTGCGATTGATGGAGCAGATCAGCATGGCGTCGGTGCGGGAGCTCTCGCTCAGCGTCCGCTCGTCCGTGCCCAGCAGCAGCACGTTCAGCCAATCGGCGGGCAGGTTGGTATTCAACCGCAGGTCCGACACCTGGGCCATGTTCTCGGCGGAGAGGCTGCCCACGTCGTAGTCGGCGTCGGCCAGCTTGTCGGCGAGGTTGTCGTACTGCGGGGCCTGCTCGTCCCCGTCATCGCCCGCGGTAAGCAGCGCGTCGGAGGCCGGGGCGGAGGTGTCGCCCGTCACCGTGTTGGAGGCCGGGACCGCGACGCCGTCCGTCACAACGTCATTGCCGCGCCTGCCAAAGGGCTTGACGATGACCAGCACCAGCACGATCACCAGCACTGCCGCCATGGCCGCAAACAGGGGCATCCGGTTGGGCTTGCGCTTCCTGCTGCTCCTGCGGGGCGGCGTGCCCGGGCGCTGGGGCGGACGCTGGCCGCCGGAGGGACGCTG
>JAFRJF010000203.1 GCA_017432405.1 Clostridia bacterium
GGTCGGATGAGGTCGGTCCCCCCGCGGTAACGATGATTTACTCGCATCCTTCCAAGAGAACGACCTCATCCGTCACGGCGCTGCGCGCCGCGCCACCTTCCCCTGAATCGGCAGCTTCGCTGCCTGGGGAAGGCTTTGGGGACCGTCGCCAACAGCCCGATAAATCAGTATTTACCGCTTTTCACCTGAGCGTAGCGGCGACGATCCGTCGCCACCGCTGTTTTTTGGATACCGGTGGCGGCAGATTGCCGCCGCTACATGTGGTTGGTTGTTGTATATGAATACTGGTTTGTCGCCCTCGGACACAGGGGGACGATCCGCGCGAACGGTGGTGGGCCGACGGCTTATCCGCGCGCTATGCCTGCCTGGCCTGGTCCCGCCACGCCCGATAGGCGTTCAGGTCGGGCTCGATCAGCTTCAGCGCGAGGCCGAGCACGGCGATGTCGTCGGTCATGCCGATCACCGGGATCTTGTCGGAGATGAGGTCCTTTGCCTTCAACAGGTACAGCAGGGCCGCGACTACCGTCACCAGAACCTTGGGCTGGACCTCGTATTCCTTTTTGATCCAGCTCTTCACCATCTGGATCACCACAGGCAGGCCGGATACGGTTTCGCCGATCCTGGGAATGGACCGCAGCTTCTCCTCTGCTTCAGTAAGCAGGCTGTCGAGTCGGGAGGGGTCCTTGATGAAGCCGGTGGCTTCGGCGGTGAAGCCGTTCAGGATATCGCTGACGTTCATGGAATAATCTCCTTTCTTGGGTCGTGAGTGAATGTCCACGCTACAAATTCAGCCCGGCCTGGCTGAATTCGCCTTCGCCGTTCTTGAAGTAGCGGGGCAGGTCGTAGGGGCTGTAGATGCCGCAGTCGGTGACGACGCCGGAGACCAGGTGGGGCGGGGTGATGTCGAAGCTGGGGTAATAGCCCTTCACGCCCTGGGCGGCGGTGCGCGTGCCCATGGCCTGGAGCACGAATTCCGGGTCGCGCATCTCGATGGTCACGGTGTCGATTGTGGGGTGCCCGGGGTCCGGCGCGCCGGTGACGAAGTAGGGCACGCCCATATACTTGGCGACGATGGCGATCTGGAAGGTGCCCACCTTGTTGACCACGTAGCCGTCCAGGCTGATGGCGTCGGCGGCGGAGGTGAACACGTCCACGCCCTCGTTCTGCATCACCGTGGCGGGCATGTTGTCGGTGATCACCGTCACGTCGAAGCCCATGTCCCTGCAGACGGTGGCGGTCAGCCGCGCCCCCTGGAAGTAGGGGCGGGTCTCGGGGCAGAACAGGCGAATGGTCTTGCCCCGGTCCCGGCATTCCTTCAGCATCATGCCCACGACGGTCTCGCCGAAGCACTGGGTCATCACCGTGCCGTTGTCGGGGATCATGTCCACCAGGTAACCCGCGGTGCGGCGGACCTTGCTGTAGCGCAGGTTGTTGGCCTCGACGGTGTGGTCCATGATCGCCCGGGTCGCGTCCTCGCCGGCGTCGATGGCCTGCCGGGCCGCCGCGAGGCAGCCGTCGGTGATGATCTTCATCCGGGAGGCGGTGGTGGGGCGGGCGTGGCTGATGTTGTCGGCGGCGTCCTCCAGCCACGCCAGCTGCCCGGCGGTATTCCGGTCGCGGCATTCGTGGGCGGCGAGGGCCATGCCCATGGCCGCGGCGGTGTAGGGGCCGGCGCTCTGGGTGACCATGTCGGCGATGGCCCGGGTGACCTCCCGGTGCGTTTTGCAGGTCACGAATTCAACCTTTCCGGGGTAGACGCGGCGGTCCAGTATGCGCACCTCGCGGCCGTCGAACCAGGCCACGTTTTCATATTGCAGCATAAAGGCGAGGTCCCTGTCCTGTCGCTCCATGTCATCGCCCTCCGTACAGCCGCTTCACGGCCTGCTTCGCGTCGAACATCACCTTTTCACGGTCGAGTGTCAGGTATTCGCCGTTCTCGTACAGTATTTTGCCGTCCACCATGGTCATCACCACGTCGCTGGCCTGGGCGGCGTACACCAGCATCGGCAGCGGCTCAAAGGCCGGGTAGAGGTGGGGCCGGTCCATGTCGACGGCAATGATGTCGGCCTTCTTGCCCACGGCCAGGCAGCCGGTGTCGTCCCGGCCCTGGAGCCGGGCCCCGTTCACCGTGGCCATGCGCAGCACCGTGTCGGGCGGCATCAGCTCCGGGTCCAGCATGTGCCCGTTCGTGACGATGGCGGCCAGGTGCATTTCCTCGAACAGGTTCAGGTTGTTGTTGCTGGCCGCGCCGTCGGTGCCCAGCGCCACCGTCAGGCCCCTGTCCAGCATCTGGGGCAGGGGCGCGAAGCCGCTGCCCAGCTTCAGGTTGCTGGTGGGGTTGTAGATCGGATAGACGCCGTGGGCCTTCAGTATATCCAGGTCCTCCGGGGTGCACCACACGCAGTGGGCCGCGGCGGCGGGCAGGTCGAATATGCCCATGGCCTCGAACCAGGCGGCGGGGGTCAGGCCGTGGCGCTGGACGCACTCCTCGTGCTCCTTGCGGGTCTCGGACAGGTGCAGCTGCACCCGCGCGCCCTTCTCCCGGCAGGGCCGGATTTTGTCGGCGTAGTAGCGGGTGACGGCGTCGTTGGTGGTGTACTCGGCGTGCACGCCGAAGTCCACCCGGATGCGCCCGTCCTGGCAGCCGTGGCATTCGTCGAACAGCGCCAGCGATTCGGCGACGCGGAAGTTCTTCTCCGGGGGCTCGGCGGGGTCGAAGGCCTGCACCACCCGCGTCAGGTTGATCTTCATACCCACCTGCTCGTTCAGCCGGATCAGCGCCTCCCGGGGCTCCATGTACATGTCGCTGAAGGCGGTGACCCCGCTGGCCAGCAGCTCCAGCATCGCCAGCTGGTTGCCGGCGATGAAGTCCTCGGTCTTCATGCGGTCCTCCACGGGGAACACCGCCTCGAACAGCCAGCGGCTCAGCGGCAGGTCGCTGCCGATGCCCCGCAGCAGCGTCATCGCCGCATGGCAGTGGCAGTTGATGAGCCCGGGGATCAGCAGCTTGCCCCGCATGTCCTTCTCGGTGTCATAGGGGATAGTCGGCCTTTGGGCGCCGATGTAGTCGATTTTGTCCCCGTCGATGCCCAGGAAGCCCCCGGGGATATAGTCGAAGCGCTCGTCCTTCCAGGCCAGTATGCCCGCGTTTTTAATCAGCAGCCTCACAGCGCCACCACCTCCCCGATGCGCCCGATGATCTTCTTCAGGCAGTCGCCCAGGCGCGCGGCGACGGTCGTCGCGGTCTCGAGTACCTCCTCCTGGGTCAGCGGCTGGTCCAGCATGCCCGCGGCCATGTTGGTCATCACGCTCAGGCACAGCACCGGCATGCCGCAGTGGGCCGCCGTCAGCGCCTCGGTGACGGTGGACATGCCCACGGCGTCCGCGCCGAGTATGCGGGCGGCGCGAATCTCCGCCGGGGTCTCGAACTGGGGGCCGGTGAAGAACATGTATACGCCCTCCCGCAGCGTAAGCCCGGTGCCCTCGGCGCATTCCCGTGCCAGCCTGCGCAGCTCGGGGGTGTACATGCGGCTCACGTCGAAGAAGCGCGGGCCGAAGGCCTCCACGTTGCTTCCCCGCAGGGGGCTGGGCCCGGTCAGCTTGATGTGGTCCGAGACGACCATGACGTCGCCGGGACGGTATTCGGTGTTCACCGCGCCGGCGGCGTTGGTCAGGATCAGCGCCTTCGCGCCCAGCAGCTTGAACAGGCGCACCGGGATCACCAGCTGCTCGAAGTCGTAGCCCTCGTAGGAGTGGAAGCGCCCGGACATGCAGACCACGCGCCGCCCCGCCACGGTGCCGAAGATCAGCTTGCCGGCGTGGCCCTGTACGGTGGAGACCAGGAAGTTGGGGATGTCCCTGTAGTCGACGACGATGGGATCTTCGATGGCGTCCGCAAACGGCCCCAGGAACGAACCCAGCACGATGGCAACCTCAGGTTCCCAGGGCACGATGGCGCGTATGTAATCCGCCGATTTTTGGAAGTATTCGAGGGTATAATCCATGTTTCTTTCCTCCCGTCGCTGTTGGTATTCGTGTGTTTGTACCAATTTTATCATGTCCGGGAAGGCAAGTCAATGATGGGGGGAAATTCTGATTTATCGAGCTGATATTCGATAAATCAGAATTTATCAACCAATGCCATAACGCAAAATATAACTGAAAAACGGGAAGATAGCTCTCGACAGGGCAGGGGGAAAGTGTTATTATTATGGTGAACGGTACAATGAAGGATATATCGGAATGTTCGGCTTTGCGCCGTTTCCCGGGGTGAATTTGAAGCCGGATCGGCTTTGAATAATACATCTAAGGAGTTGCGTCCCATGAAGAAAATAGCGTCCCTGCTCATCGTGTTCGTCTTGGTCCTGGCGATGGTCCCCGCCATGGCGGAGGGCGAGAAGATCGCCGTCATCTGCGACCCGGTTGGCGTGAATGCCTTCCTGACCCAGGTCGTGGAAAAGGTTGAGGAGTTGGCCGGCACCTACGGCTACGAGTACCGCATCCTCGAGTGCCCCGACACCGACAAGTGGCAGGCGAGCTACGACGCCGCCGTGGCCGAGGAATATGACCTGATCCTGGGCGTGGGCTGGCAGTCCGCCGAGTTTGCCGCCGCCAAGGCCGCCGAGGTGGGCGACAGCATCCGCTTCGCCGTCATCGATACCGACGCCGGCAGCGACGGCGTGGCCTCTTACAGCTACAACGAGGAACAGGGCGCCTACCTGATGGGCGCGATGGCCGGCTATGCCTTCCCCAACGAGACCAAGTTCGGCTACATCGGCTGCTTCGAGGGCTCCGGCTCCTTCAAATATCGCTGGGGCTTCATGGAGGGCGTCAAGTCCGTGGTGCCCGACGCCCAGATCACCTTCAACTACACCAATTCCTACAGCGATCCCGCCCCGGCCTATGACTTCGCCAAGCAGCAGCAGGCGAAGGGCTGCACCTATATCTTCGGCGGCGCGGCCGCCTGCAACGAGGGCATCTTCAACGCCGCGCTGGAGCTGGCGGAGGAGGGCAAGGCCATCTACTCCATCGGCCAGGATACCGACATGACCCGCGAGGACAACCCCTATGTGCTGTCCTCCCAGCTGAAGGAGACCGGCGTGACCGCGGGCATCATCATCGACGCCTTCTTCGCCGGCACCCTGGAGAACGGCCTGCACGTGCTCGAGATGAAGGACGGCGCCATCGGCGCGACCCACATTACCGCGGACGGCATCTTCCGCAACAGCGACATCATGACCGACGAGGTCATCGCCCAGTGCAAGGCCGTGGCCGACGCCATCGCCTCCGGCGAGCTGGTGCTGGAAATGCCCGCCTCCGAGGACGACTACACCTTCCCGATCTTCTGATCGAGCGTAGTAGAAAGCGGCCCTTTGGATGATCCAAGGGGCCGATTTTCAGTGAAGGCGCGGAACGGAACCCAAGGAGTATGCGATATGGTTTTTGAAATGAAGCACATCACCAAGACCTACGGCAGCGTCGTAGCGAACGATGATGTCAGCCTGCACCTGAACCGGGGGGAGATCCTCTCCATCGTCGGGGAGAACGGCGCGGGCAAGTCCACGATCATGAAGATACTGTACGGCCTGGAACGGCCCGATTCCGGCGAGATCCTCGTGAACGGCCAGCCCCGGCGCTTCCACAGCCCCTCCGACGCCATGGCCGTGGGCATCGGCATGGTGCAGCAGCACTTCATGCTCTTCGAGGAGATGACCGTGGCCGAGAACATCGTGTTCAAGAACGAGCTGAGAAGGGGTCCGTTCATGGACATGAACCGCACCGTGGAGACCGTGCGGCAGATCTCCGAGCGCTACGAGCTGAAGATCGACCCGCTGGCGCGCATCGCCGACTGCCCGGTGGGCCTTCGGCAGCGGGTGGAGATACTGAAGATACTGTACCAGAACGCCGGGATCATCATCTTCGACGAGCCCAGCGCCGTGCTGACGCCGCTGGAGGTGGACGCGCTGCTGGAGACCATCCGGGGCCTTGCGAAGGCGGGCAAGAGCATCGTGCTGATCACCCACAAGCTGCAGGAGGTCATGGCGGTCTCCGACCGGATCTATGTGATGCGCCAGGGCCGGGTCGTGGCGGAGCGCATGGCCGCGGACACCGATATGGGCGAGCTGGCCCTTCTGATGGTGGGCCATCCCCTGGCCAGCTACCAGATCGATCCGCCGAAGCCGGGCAGGACGATGCTGGAGACGAAGGGCCTGCGGCTGGTGGACAACGGCCGCCAGGTGCTTTCGGACATCAGCCTGCACGTGAACGCCGGGGAGATCGTGGGCATCGCGGGCGTGTCCGGCAACGGCCAGAGCCACCTGATCCGCTGCATCACGGGCCTTGAAAGGTGTACCGGCGGGCAGGTGCTGGTGGCGGGGAAGGACGTGACGAACCGCTCCGTCCGCGAGGTAAGGGACGCGGGCCTGGCCCACATCAGCGAGGACCGCTACGTGTGGGGCAGCGCCCCGGAGGGCACCCTGGAGGAGAACGCGCTGATGGCCCGGCAGGACGAGTCGCCCTTCAGCCGCCACGGCATCATCCGACCCGGGGCCATACGGGATTACGCCGTGAAGCTGATCCGGGACTTCAACGTGAAGGCCTCCTCCCCGGCGCAGAAAATGCGGGAGCTCTCCGGCGGCAACGCCCAGAAGCTGATCGTGGCCAGGGAGATGAGCCTGGATACCCCGGTGCTGATCTGCTGCGAGCCGACCCGGGGCATCGACATCGGCGCGATGGAGGCCATCCACAGCCGCATGCTCCAGCGCCGGGACGACGGCGCGGCGATACTGCTGGTGTCGTCGGAGCTGACCGAGATCATGAGCCTGTCGGACCGCATCTATGTGATCTTCGAGGGACGCATCGTCGGCGAATTCCAAAGGGGCAGCATGGACGACAGGCATCTGGGCCTTTTGATGGTTGGGGGGTCGATCGGGCATGGAGAATAAGCGCAACTGGAAGCGGACGCTGCTGGGCGTCGTCGATACCGTCACCCAGCCGCTGGTCGCCGTATTGATCAGCTTCCTGCTGGGCGCGGTGGTGATACTGGTCATCGGGAAAAACCCGCTGCTGGCCTACGGCGAGATGATCCGGGGGGCCTTCGGCAAGCAGGTCTACCTGATGAACACGCTCAAGCGCGCTACGCCCATCATCATGGGCGGCCTGGCGGTGTGCGTGGCCTGGCGCAGCGGCTACGAGGCCATGGGCGGCGAGGGCCAGATGATACTGGGCGCGGTGGCGGCAGCGCTGGCGGGCTACTACCTGCCCTTGCCGGGCTGGCTGCGCATCCCCGCGGCCCTGCTGGCAGCGGCGGCGGCGGGCGCGCTGTATTCGGTGGTGTCGGGCTGGCTGTTTGAAAGGTTCGACGTCACCTTCGTCATCTCCACGCTGATGATGAACTACATCGCCAACTACTTTGCGGCCTACCTGTGCAACTACCCGCTGCGGGACCCGGAGGCCAACGTCTACCAGATGCAGAACGCCCAGACGGGCAAGCTGCCCGCGGAGGCCACGCTGCCCCCGATCATGAAGGGCTGGGTGCATTGGGGCTTTGTGCTGGCGGTGGCGGCGGTGATCGTCACCTGGTTCCTGTTCAAAAAGACCAGCTTCGGCTACAAGAGCCGCATGGGCGGCCTGAACCCCCGGTTCGCGCTGTACGGCGGCATCAATGCCCGGGGGATGCTGTACCTGGTGATGGTCCTCTCCGGCGTCATGGCCGGACTCGGCGGCGCGTTCGAGGTCATGGGCAGCAAGGGCCGGTACGTGGACCAGATGATCTTCTCCACCGGCTACGCCTGGACCGGCATGGTGGCGGCGCTGCTGGCCAACATGAACCCCCTCGGCACGCTGCTGGCGTCGATCCTGCTGGCGGGCCTGGCCGTGGGCGGCAGCACCATGATGCTGAACATGGACATTCCCCTGGAGGTGTGCAACATCATCGAGGGCATCATCACCCTCTTCATGAGCGCGAAGATGATCCGCATCGCGGCGGGCAACATGCGCAGGCGCAAGCAGGCGAAGGGAGGCGGGGAGACATGATGTACCTTGCCCAGGTGATCAATTCCACCATCCGGGAGATCACCCCGATCCTGCTGGTGGCGCTCTGCGCGGGCGTGTGCAGCAAGGTCCAGGTGTTCAACATCGCCCTGGAGGGCACGCTGCTGATGAGCGCGTTCTTCGCCTTCCTGACCCACTTCTTCCTGCACAACATCTTCCTGTCGGTGGCGGTGGCGATGGCCGTGGCGATGGGGATGACGCTGGTCATGTCCTTCTTCATCGTGAAGCTGAAGGGGCAGCCCATGATCGTCGGCATGGCCCTGAACACCTTTGCCCGGGGCTTTACGACGTTCCTGCTCTCGGTCATCTTCAAGACGAAGGGCGCGGTGAACCCCTCCGATCTGAAGGGCCTGACCAAGTTCGACCTGCCGGTGATCCGGAATATACCGTTCCTGTCCACGGTGTTCGGGGCTTTGACGGCCATCGACTACCTGGCCTTTGCGCTGGCCATCGTGATGTTCGTCGTCATGTACCGTACGGTGATCGGCTTCCGGCTGCGGGCGCTGGGCATCAACCAGAGCGCGGCCAGCAGCCTGGGCATCAACGTGGCCCGCTACCAGATCCTGGCCACCACGCTGTCCGGCAGCATGATCGGCCTGGCCGGGTGCCTGCTGACCCTGGGCCGCAACGCCATGTTCATCCAGGACATCTCCGGCGCCCGGGGCTACGTGGCGCTGGCGGCCAACAACCTGTGCAAGGGCCATCCCCTCGGGGCGATGATCTCCAGCGCGCTGTTTGGCTTTACTACGGCCCTGGCGCGCAGCCTGCAGGGCACCGCCATTCGCCAGCAGCTGCTGCAGTGCATCCCCTACATCGCCACCATCGCCGCGATGGCCTTCTATAACGCCTGGGCGAGGATGAAGGCGAAGCGGCGGAACCTGTGAGAACAGTGGCGGCAGGTTGCCGCCGCTACAGGACCTTTCCGCGTATGAAAATATTGGATCAACCATTCTGACGTGACATGGAGGTAACGAATATGAGCATCATCAGAGACATCAGCCTGGCGCCCTCCGGCGAGAACAAGATCGAATGGGTGCGGCGAAACTGCCCCCTGCTGCGCAGCCTGGAGGCGGACTTCTCGAAGTCCAGGCCCTTCGAGGGCAAGCGCATCGCGCTGTCCATCCACCTGGAGGCCAAGACCGCCTACCTGTGCAAGGTCCTGGCCGCCGGCGGGGCCGAGATGTACGTGACCGGGTCGAACCCGCTGTCCACCCAGGACGACGTGGCGGCGGCGCTGGTCGCGGCGGGCCTGAACGTGTTCGCCTGGCACGGGGCCACCGACGAGGAATACTTCGCCCACATCCGCCAGACCCTGTCCCACCACGCCAACATCATCATCGACGACGGCGGCGACCTGGTGCACATGCTGCACACCGAGATGCGGGATGAGCTGCAGTACGTGATCGGCGGCTGCGAGGAGACCACCACGGGCATCGTTCGCCTGATCGCCATGAACAAGGAGGGCAAGCTGCAATTCCCGATGGTGAAGGTGAACAACGCCGACTGCAAGCACCTGTTCGACAACCGCTACGGCACCGGCCAGTCCGTGTGGGACGGCATCAACCGCACCACCAACCTGATCGTCGCCGGGAAGTACGTGGTCGTCGCGGGCTACGGCTGGTGTGGCAAGGGCGTGGCCATGCGGGCGAAGGGGCTGGGCGCGAAGGTCATCGTGACCGAGGTGAACCCCATCCGCGCCATCGAGGCGGTCATGGACGGCTTCGAGGTGCTGCCGATGCGCGAGGCGGCGGTGCTGGGCGACCTGTTCGTGACGGTGACCGGCTGCGCCGGCGTCATCACCCAGCCCGATTTCATGGTGATGAAGGAAGGTGCGGTGCTCTGCAACGCTGGCCATTTCGACGTGGAAGTGGACATGAAGTGGCTGAGGGAATGCTCGACGGAGATCCGCGAGATGCGCGCCAACATCATGGGCTACACCCTGCCCAACGGCAAGCACGTGTACGTGCTGGCGGAGGGCCGGCTGGTGAACCTGGCGGCGGGCGACGGACATCCGGCGGAGATCATGGACATGAGCTTTGCCATCCAGGCGCTCTCCGCGAAGTACCTGGTGGAGCACGCGGGCGAGCTGAAGGAGAAGCTGATCGACGTTCCCGCCGAGGTGGACCTGGAGGTGGCCAACCGCAAGCTGGCCTTCCTGGGGGTCACCATCGACAAGCTGACGCCGGAGCAGGAGGCATACCTGAACAGCTCCGCGGTCTGACGGGTAAAGCAAATACTGGTTTGTCGCTTCGCGACAAACCAGTATTTGTTATAAATCGATTACGCCAGCTCTCCGTGGAGCTTCGCGAACTTGCTGGACTTGCTGTCGAGCATGGCGAAGGACGCCTCGGTGGGGATTTCGTTCATGCCGGATTCCAGGTAGTTGCGCAGGACGCCGGTCAGCACGAAGGGGCGGACAAAGGCGCTGTGAATGATGTTCCACAGTATGACGCCGGCAATAACGGCGGCGGCGAGCATCAGGGAGGAGGGGTTGGTGAGGAACGCGGGGATGTCCGTGTCTGTGGCCGCGATCTGCGCCATCTCCCGGGCCAGCTGCTCAAAGGTGGCGGGGAAGCGGGAGGCAATCAGGTAGAAGATGCCGGAGAAGACGCCGCCGATGACCACCAGGGAGGCGAGGCCCATGCCGAATACGCGGCCGAGGTTCCTGGCCAGGGTCTTGCCGTGCCTGAAGAACAGGACCGCGCCCTCGCAGGTGGCCTTCGCGGCGCCCTGATCCTTGCGGTAGAAGACCCATCCCAGGCAGCAATCGCACAGGTAGGCCACCACCACCTGGATGGCGCTGTTGATGGCGCTGGCCACGGATTCGCCGCTGTCGCCGCCCACGGCCCTGCCCAGCCCCGTCAGTCCCCTGCCGAGCTGCTGGAAGATGCCCTTGATGACGTTGGTTGCGGCGAAGAAGATCGCGACGGTGGCGAAGCGCTCCTTCACGACCCGCTTGCCCTCGCCGATGACGTCCTCGGGCAGCCTTCCCTCGGTGATGGCCCGGGTCATCATGGCGATTTGCCCCGCCTTGTAGGTATAGGAGATGTACCTGAGCATGATGACGAGGACGATGATGCCGATGATCGCGCCGATGCCCAGGCCGATGAGGCCGTTGTCGGCGGTCTTCTCGGCGATGAAGAAGCCGGCGGCAGCCAGGGCGGCCATGATCACGAACGCCAGTATGTCAAACAGCAGGCGTCGGACCGAAAAGCCTATGGTCAGCGAATAGATTTCCTTGTTTGTCATGGGAAAGACCTCCTTGTATTTAAGGTCAGTCGTCCACCCTCAGGGTGTCGACGATGGCGCTGATCGCGTCGTCGCGCGCCATGGCGGCGTCCTCGTCCTCCAGCTTGGTGACGCCGATGGTGACGGTCACCATCTCTTCGGCTTCGCCGTCGTCGTCGATCACCGGGGCGATGAACATGGTCTCGGTCACATCGTCGGTGGTAGAGGAAGCGGTGTAGACGTCCTTGAAGTGGCCCCAGGTGGGCAGGGTCTCCAGCTGGGCGACGCCCAGCTCGCCGGCGATCGCCTCTTGGGTGGGGTAGGGCGTGCCGTCGGGGAGCTCCCGCCTGACGATGGAGACGTAGCCGTTGCCCCAGGCGCTGTCCTTGAAGCCCATGACGATGCTGTCCTCGTCGTCCTTGTGATCCTCGGAGGTGATCTTGATGGGTGCATTATAGCGCGGCATGCGTCACAGTAGCGTCACACAGTCCCCGGTCAGATTTCCGTCCTGGCCACCGACTCGATGGTCTGCATGGACGGACGGTCGGCCAGGTCTTTACAGATTTCTGTGGCGATGCGCATGCCTTCTGGCATGAGGCCGCGAAGCGCCGCCTTCGGCACGCGGTCCTTCAGCGCCTCGCGGCAGATCAGGAAGGCGACCTCGCTGCTGGAGATGCCGTTGAAATATCCCTCCTGCTGCTTCAGGATCAGCGTTCTGCCCAGCATATAGGGCAGGTATTGGGCCCGGAGCGTCGCGGTCTCCTCGTCGATGTCGCTGCCGTAGTAGTGGCGAACCAGCTTCATGGCGAGGGTGTTGGGACGCTTCGACAGGTAATTGAATATGAAGTCGTATTTCAGGGAATCGATGAAGAAATGGCGATAGCCCCCGGTTTCCATCATGAAGCGGTGGTAGGTGGACACCGCGGCCAGCGCGAACAGCGCCGGGTCGGCCTCGAAGCTGATCGCCGCGTGTACCGGCGGCATGGTGTGCTTCAGCATGGCCAGAGTGACATAGGCGCCCAGGCGCTCCTTGTTGCCGAAGCAGTTGTTCAGTGATCCCGTGGCGACGCCGGATGCCCTTGTGATGTCGACGATATTCGCGTTTTCAAAGCCCTTTTCCCTGAACACGGTGATGGCGCCGTCGATGATCTGGGCCATGGTCTTCTGCCGTTGCAGGCTCTTTTTCGTGGGTTTGGCGGATTCTGCACTCATATTGCTTCAGCCCTGTTTATACTGTCACTCGTCCTGCGAATTTTGTCACTGATACTGAAAATATTGACCATCAAAACCATATTATTTGCCATTGAAAGCCATTGTTTGATCTTGTAAAATGTAGACGGAGTATCTTGAACTTTTTCAAGGTCAATATGCCGTCTCCAAAGCATATATTAATGAAAAATGACTGTAAAGTCAACACAGAGCGGAAAAAGATTGTGTTTAGACACCGAAATAACCGAGACTAACCTGACGACGACCGGACGCAGACCGACTGATATTGGCAGGAAGAAGGTAAAAATATGAATAACAATCCGCTGAACAGCATCGTAAGGAGTGCCAGGAAGAAGAGGATTCTTAAAAGAACCCTCTCCATGCTGTGTGTGGTGGTGTTGTTGTTCACCATGCACACGCTCAGGCGGGATGCGAATACGCTGGAACGCATCCCCATGTGCGGTTACTCGGAAGAGCACGTCCACACTCCGGATTGCTATGACGGGGATGCGCTGGTCTGCGGAAGGCATGAGCACATTCATACGGATGCCTGCTACCAGGAAAGCCCGGAGATCGAGCTGGGCGCCGCCGATTTGGATATCCAGGGCGATGCCATCGTCGATCCGGTGCTTGGGGACCCGGGCCTGGAGCTGTCCCTCGGCGATGTGGATCTGACGCTGGATATGCCGGACGTGAATCCGGGCGTGGCCTCGAACGCCGTTGAAGAAAGACCCCTCAGCTTCACGCTGGGTCAGGAGGCCATGCTCAGCGGGATCATCAGCGCGCTCGGGATGGAAATCGATTTCGCCGACATCGTTGATGTGGGCATCGTGGACGATGAAGAAACGGAAAACGACTTGATTGGCATCGAGAAGACCGGCAACGATTACAGGATCTGGGCCAGGAAGGATTTCGAGAGGATGCAGCTTGCGCTGATCCTCGCGGACGATATCCTGGTCATCACGCTGCTGGACGGCGTGGCCGCGCCCGTCGTGGACATCGCGCCTGAAGGGGACATCGCCCCTGCCGGAGACGACATGCTGGCCGCGGAGGACGCCCCTGCTGTCGAAGACGCCCCCGAGGTGGACGAGGTGCCCGAGATGGACGAGGTGCCCGCCGCGCAGGATGTGTCCGTCGTGGACGTTGAACCCGCCGAGCCGGTCGCGCCTGTCACCAGGGAACAGACTGAGGTCGACGCTGAAGCCGGGGACGAGCAGCCCGCCGAGGAAGAACAGACCGAAGTCGAAGAGGAGAAGGAAGAGGAACCCGCCCCGACGGAGGGCGAACAGGCCGAAGAAGCGACCGTTTCCGCGGGGGATGACCAGGCTGAAGAAGAGGGCATCTCCATCGAACAGGATATTGTCGGGGCGCAGCCCGCCGGGGAGGACGAAGAGGCCGCTGAGCAGCCCGAGGAAGAGGATCAGGTCGCCGTCGAGCAGGGCGAAGAAGAAGTCATCGAAGTGCAGCCCGAAGAGGAGCAGCCCGCCGAGGATGGCGAGGTGGCCGTCGGGCAGAGCGAAGAAGAGGTCACCGGGGAACAGCCCGAAGAGGAACAGCCCGCCGAGGATGGCGATGTAATCGTCGAGCAGAGCGAAGAAGAAGTCATCGAAGTGCAGCCCGAAGAGGAGCAGCCCGCCGAGGAGGGTGAGGCAGCCATCGAGCAGGGCGAAGAAGAAATCACCGAAGCGCAGCCCGAAGAGGAGCAGCCCGCCGAGGAGGGCGATGTAATCGTCGAGCAGGCTGAAGAAGAAGTCACCGAGGAACAGCCCGAGGAGGAACAGCCCGAGGAGGAACAGCCCGAGGAGGAACAGCCCGCTGAGGATGGCGAGGTAGCCGTCGAGCAGGGCGAAGAAGATACCGAGGCGCAGCCTGAGGAGGCGCAGCCCGAGGAAGAAGACGAGGCCATCGTCGAGCAGCGTGAAGAAGTCACTGAGGAGCAGCCCGAAGAGGAGCAGGCCTCTGAGGAACAGCCAGAGTAAGAAATCACCGAGGCGCAGCCAGAGGAGGAACAGCACGAGGAAGAACACTCCTAAGAAGATCAGCCCGAGGAGCAGCAGCCCGAGGAAGA
>JAFRJF010000204.1 GCA_017432405.1 Clostridia bacterium
CCGCTTCATCATCTACACCCTGATGGGCACCGCCGCGGGCCTGTGCGCGCTGTTCATGGTGGCCTCGTCCTACGGCGCGAACACCACCACCGGCACCGGCTTTGAGATGGACGCCATCGCCATGGCGGTGTTCGGCGGCATATCGTCCACCGGCGGCAAGGGCAACATGATCGGCGGCATCATCTCCGCCTTCATCATCGTCTGCCTGCGCATCGGCCTGGGCCAGCGCAACGTCAACGGCCAGGTGATCCTGCTGATCATCGGCGTGCTGCTGATCGCCGCCGTGGCCCTGCCGAACATATTCGGCTCGCTGCGCAAGGCGGTCAAGAAATAAGCGCCGCGGAAACCGTGGCGGCAGGTTGCCGCCCCCTACCCCATCCGGATTGTAGCTGCGTCACGCAGTTGCGATATATAATCAAAGGAGGAACAACCCATGAAGAAACTGCTCTCTGTCCTGCTCGTGGCCCTGTTGGTGGCCGGTCTGATGACCTCCGCTCTGGCGGGCACCGCTGATGGCAAGAAGATCGCGCTGGTCGGCAAATCCGCCGGCAACGCCTTCTTCGAGATCGCTGCCGCGGCCTTCAAAGAGGCCGGCGAAGCCGAAGGCGCTACCATCGACGTCGTCTATCCCGAGGAAGCGACCGCTGACGCCCAGATCAAGGTTCTGGACAACCTGATCTCCCAGCAGCCCGATGCCATCTGCATCTCCGCCAACGACTTCAACGCCCTCCAGGCCAAGCTGGAGGAGGCGATGGAAGCCGGCATCAAGGTGTCTTCCTTCGACTCCGCCCCCAATCCGGCGAGCCGTCAGGTGTTCGTGAACCAGGCCGGCACCGTGGCCGTGGGCCAGGCGCTGATCGACGCCGTGTACGATCTGGCCGGCGGCGAGGGCCAGTGGGCCATCCTGTCCGCCACCTCCCAGGCCTCCAACCAGAACGCCTGGATCGCCGCGATGGAAGAGATCGCCAAGGACGAGAAGTACGCCAAGCTGGAGCTGGTGCCCATCGCCTACGGCGACGACGAGCCCCAGAAGTCCACTGACCAGACCCAGGCTCTGCTGGACAACTATCCCGACCTGAAGGTCATCTGCGCCCCCACCACCGTCGGCATCATGGCCGCCGCCAAGCTGGTGCAGGATACCGAAGGCTGCAACGTGAAGATCACCGGCCTGGGCCTGCCCTCTGAGATGCTGGAGTACACCGGCGAAGGCAAGTCCTGCCCCTACTTCTATCTGTGGGATATGCAGCTGCTGGGCAAGCTATCCGCCTATGCCACCATCGCCCTGATCAACGGCGACATCACCGGCGCCGAGGGCGAGACCTTCACCGTGGAAGGCCTGGGCGACTTCTCCATCACCAAGGCTGACGACGGCGGCACCGAGATCGTGCAGGGCCTGCCGCTGCAGTTCAACCAGGACAACATCGAGGAGATGGCC
Organism: Clostridia bacterium; assembly: GCA_017432405.1. The sequence continues at coordinate 1,436 of JAFRJF010000204.1, forward strand.
AAGCTGTACTGATCGGTACGCGCGTAAGCCAAACTCAAGACCCCCGCGGGCATTGCCCGCGGGGGTTCTGTTTCAGTTCAGGAAAATCTGCTTTATCGGGGAAACGAGGGAACAGGGAACAGAAATAACGGCTGCCGTCCCTGAAAGCCTTCCCCTGCAGGGCAATGTCATCAACTGAAGGCGGTGTGGTCTCCAAAAGCCTTCCCCTAGAGGGGAAGGTGGGCCGCGCCCTAAAGGACTTGCTTCGCGGCGTAGCGGCTCGGACGAGGTGTCCCCGCTGGGATACGATCGTCTATCGAAATAGACGACCGAGGCG
>JAFRJF010000205.1 GCA_017432405.1 Clostridia bacterium
CGCGACTGCTGCGCCGGCGTGACCCCCGAGAAGCACGAGGCCGCCCTCACGACCATGGCCAGCTGCCAGATCGACGTGATCTGACGATATACTGCCTGTTATAAAACGCGGCAAGCACATTCCAACCGACAGGGAGGCAAGCGATATGAAGCAATACACATTCGACCCCGCAAGGGCCAGGGATGGCCTCGTCGAGGCGCTCAGGGCGCTGGCGAAGGCGCAGAATTTCAACAAGGTGGTGCTGGGCATCTCCGGCGGCAAGGATTCCACGGTCTGCGCGGCGCTGTGCGTGCGGGCGCTGGGGGCTGAAAACGTCTACGGCGTGATGCTGCCCGACGGCGAGCAGAAGGACATCTCCGACAGCGTCCGGGTCTGTGAGGCCCTGGGCATCCGGCAGCGCACGATCAACATCGGCCCCATGCACGAGGCACTGAAGGCCGTCACCGACCAGAGGGAAACCACCGCCGCCGAGGGCGAGTTCGCCATCCCCTACAGCCATGAGAGCGACATCAACGTGGGCCCCCGCCTGCGCATGACCACGCTGCGCTACATCGGCCAGGCCCTGGGGGCGCGGCTGGTGGGCACCGGCAACCTGTCCGAGGCCACCGTGGGCTATTGCACCAAGGACGGCGACACCTCCTGCGACTTCTCGCTGCTGGGCGCGGTGACCAGCGTCGAGGTGGTGCAGATCGGCCTGACCATGCCCGAGCTGCCCCGGGACCTGGTGCAGAAGACGCCCACGGACGGCCTGTCCGGCAAGAGCGACGAGGAGAAGCTGGGCCTGCGCTACGCGGACATCCACGCCTACATCCGCCTGGGCACCTGCGGCGACGCGGAAATCGACGGGAAGATCCGGGCCAAGGAGCGGGCGAACATGCACAAGCGGCGCATGCCCGTGGTGCTGCAGCCCTTCGGGGAGGGGGAAAAGCCGTGAAGCGCGTACTGGCCTTCTTCGGGGCCTTCAATCCCCTCACCATCGCCCACGTCGAGGCGGCCCGCATCGCCATGGAGGCGACCGGGCGGGAGGGCGTGGTGTACGTGCCCTCCAAGGCGGTCTACATCCGGGATGAGCAGGAGAAGGACTTCGCCTACAGCGACTGGCAGCGCCTGGAGATGCTGCGCCGCGCCGCCGAGAGTCGGCCCTGGATGGCGGTGACGGACTGGGAGCTTCGGCAGGCGTCGCAGCCCCGCACCTACGAGACCCTCTGCCACCTGAGGGACGAGGGCTACGCGCCCGCGCTGCTCATCGGCTCGGACAAGCTGCCGGAGCTGGAGCACGGCTGGAAGCACGTCGGGGACATCGCCCGGGAGTTCGGCTTCGTCTGCAACGGCCGGGGCACGGACGAATGCGAGACCATGATCCGCGAGGACCCCTACCTGTCCACGCTGGCGGAATACATCGAAGTCGTCCAGTCCTCCGACCTGTTGCGGGGCGTCTCCTCCACGGGGGTGCGCCGGCGGCTGTCCCGGATACGGGCGCTGAAGCGGGAGGTTCAGGCCCTGGTGCCCAACGAGGTCCTGCCGCTGCTGGATTTGGAGGATGAAAACCCCTCGGAGCGCTGGCAAATCAACTCTGCGATGAACGGCCGGCGCTGAGAACCGGCGACAAACAGGAGGAAAAAAGATGAAACTCGACCCCATCGTCGTATCCCTGCTGGATACCGACCTGTACAAGTTCAACATGGACCAGGTGATCTTTCACAAGCACACCGACCTGAACGGCGAGTATTACTTCCGCTGCCGCAACGAGGGCGTGGTGTTCACCCGGGAGATGTTCGACGAGATCAACGCCCAGATCGACCACCTCTGCACGCTGACCTTCAAGCGGGAGGAGCTGGACTACCTGCGCTCCATCCGCTTCATCAAGCACGACTACGTGGAATTCCTGCGCCTGTGGCGGCCGCTGCGGGATTATGTGGAGACCTCGCTGTCCCCGGAGGGCGAGCTGGGCATCGTGGTGAAGGGCCCGCTGTTCTCCGCCATGCAGTTCGAGATCTACCTGCTGGAGATCGTCAACGAGGTCTATTTCCGCATGCGCTACGACTACGACACGCTGCTGGCCTCGGCCAAGGAACGGCTGGACGCTAAGATCCGGGATTTCCAGTTCGGCAAATACACCTTCACCTTTGCTGAGTTCGGCTGCCGCCGCCGGCTGTCCAGGGAGTGGGAGGACGAGGTGGTGCGCCGCTTCGCCACCGAGACCGAGAATTGCATGGGCACCAGCAACGTGTACCTGGCGATGAAGTACAATTTGAAGCCCATCGGCACCTACGCCCACGAGTTCGTGCAGATGTACCAGGGCATCGATTCGATCCCCCTGGCCTACACCAACCACTGCGCCCTGGAGGACTGGTACGACGAGTACCGGGGCGACAACGGCACCGCGCTGACGGATACCATCACCACCGACCTGTTCCTGCTGGACTTCAACCGGGCCATGGTCAACAACTTCAACGGCGTGCGCCACGACAGCGGCGACCCCTACGCCTGGGGCGAGAAGCTGATCGACCACTACAAGCACTACGGCGTCGATCCCCGCACGAAGATGCTGCTGTTCAGCGACAGCCTGAACTTCGACCGGGCCCAGGCGCTGTACGACTACTTCCGGGATCGGGTGAAGGTCTCCTTCGGCATCGGCACCTTCTGCTCCAACGACACCTGCGAGGCCCCGCTGAACATCGTCATCAAGCTGCAAACGGTGAACGGGCGGGCCGTGGCGAAGCTGTCCGACACCCCCGGCAAGGCCATGTGCCGGGATATGGAATACCTGGAGTATCTGAAGCGCTCCGTGGCGTTCCGCCTGGGACGGGTTCAACTGGAATGAACGCGCGGTTGCAACGCCGCAAACCCAAGCGCCCCTGCCAAAACTATTGACAGGGGCGCTTGGGCGTGGTAAAGTTGAATACAGCGCTGTCCCTCTGCGGGTGACAGCATAACGACGAAAGCGGGTGCGATACCATGGCGAAAAAGTGGCTGGGGGACGCGGTATTCTACGAAATCTATCCCCAATCGTTCCTGGATTCCAACGGGGACGGCATCGGCGACATCGAGGGCATCATCGAAAAGCTGGATTACGTCAAATCCCTGGGCTGTAACGCCCTGTGGATCAACCCCTGCTTCGATTCGCCCTTCAGGGACGCGGGCTACGACGTGCGCGACTATAAGAAGGTCGCCGCCCGCTACGGCACCAACGCGGACCTGTACCGGCTGTTCGACGCGGCACACGCAAAGGGCATCCGCGTGCTGCTGGACCTGGTGCCCGGCCACACCAGCGAGGAACACCCCTGGTTCCGGGCCAGCGCCAGCGCCGACCAGCCCAACGAATATACCAACCGCTACATCTGGACGGACCAGTGGTATGCCGGCTGCGGCGACCTGCCCTACATCGCCGGCGAGGCCGAGCGCCCCGGCAGCTACATCATCAACTTCTTCAAGTGCCAGCCGGCGCTGAACTACGGCTTCCTGGAGCCCCGGCAGCCCTGGCAGCTGCCGATGGACCACCCCGACGTCCTCGCCACCCGCGAGGCCATGAAGGACGTGATGCGCTTCTGGCTGGGCCACGGCTGCGACGGCTTCCGCGTGGACATGGCCGCCTCGCTGGTCAAGTACGACGACGAAAACAAGTCCGGCACCTGCGCAATCTGGAGGGACGTGCGGCGGATGCTGGACACCGAGTTCCCCGAGGCGGTGCTGGTGGCCGAGTGGTGCCGCCCGGACCTGTCGCTGCCCGCCGGCTTCGACGCGGACTTCATGCTCAACGATCCCCACAGCCACTATTCCGCGCTGCTGCGGGATTACAACAGCCCGGTGGACAACACCTTCTTCCGCAAGGACGCCCCCGACCGGGACATCAACCGCTTCTTCGACGTCTACCTGAAGTGGTACGCGGCCACGAAGGGCGTGGGCCACATCGCCCTGCCCACCTGCAACCATGACACCCTTCGCCCGGCCTACCGACTGGACGCGGAAGAGCTGAAGCTGGCCTATGCCTTCCTGTTCACGATGCCCGGCGTGCCCTTCCTGTACTACGGCGACGAGATCGGCATGCGATACCTGGAGCTGCCCACCAAGGAGGGCGGCTACTTCCGCACCGGCTCCCGCACGCCGATGCAGTGGAAGGCCGGGAAGAACCTGGGCTTCTCCGAGGGCGAGGCCGAGGCGCTGTACCTGCCGGTGGACCCGGCGGCGGACGCGCCCACCGTCGAGGGGCAGGAAGCCGACCCCGGTTCGCTGCTGAACACCGTGCGGGCGCTGCTGAAGCTGCGCCACGCCGAGGCGGACCTTCAGGCCGACGGGCCCTTCGAGGTGCTCTGCGCCGAAAAGGGCCGGCCCCTGGTGTACCGCCGCGGCAGCCTGACCCTGGCGGTGAACCCCTCCGGCGAGAAGCTGTTTGCCGACCTGGAGGGCGAGGTCGCCGAGGCGCTGTACATGCTGGGCATGGCGGACGTGAACGGTCGGCGGCTGGTCATGGGGCCGCAGTCGTTCGTGGTGTTGAGGTAAGAAGAAACACAGGAGGAACACGACTTTGAAACAGGACAACGGACGGGGCAGCTTTTCCGGAAAGCTGGGCTATGTGCTGGCCACGGCGGGCTCGGCGGTGGGGCTGGGCAACATCTGGCGGTTTCCATACCTGGCGGCCAAGTACGGCGGCGGGGCCTTCCTGCTGGTGTACATACTTCTGGCGCTGACCTTTGGCTATACGATGATCATGTCGGAGACGGCCATCGGCCGCATGACGGGCAAGAGCCCCGTCAGCGCCTTCGCCCACTTCAGCAAAAAGGGCTGGGTGCGGGCCGGCGGCTGGATCAACGCGATCATACCGATGCTGATCGTGCCCTACTATTCGGTCATCGGCGGCTGGGTGTGCCGCTACCTGTGGGGCTACCTGTCCGGGCAGGGCGAGACCATGGCGATGGAGGGCGCCTTCGAGGGCTTCCTGGGCAGCCCGGCGGCCACGGTCGTCTGCTTCCTGATCTTCGCGGCCATGACCATGGCGGTCATATTCGGCGGCGTGCGCAACGGCATCGAAAAGGTTTCCCGGATCATGATGCCGATGCTGGCGGTGCTGACGCTGGTGGTGGTGGGCTTTTCCGTCACCCGGCCCGGCGCGCTGGCGGGCGTGCGCTATTTCCTGGTGCCCGACCTGCGCAACTTTTCGCTGATGACGGTGGTGTCGGCGCTGGGACAGATGTTCTATTCGCTGTCCATCGCCATGGGCATACTGATCACCTTCGGCTCCTATACCGGCAGGGACGTGGACATCGAGCAGACCACCGTGCAGGTGGAGATCTTCGACACCGCCATCGCGGTGCTGGCGGGCCTGATGGTGATCCCGGCGGTGTTCGCCTTCTCCGGCGGCGACGCGGCGGCGCTGGGCAAGGGCCCCTCGCTGATGTTCGTGACGCTGCCCAAGGTGTTCGAGTCGATGGGAGGGGCCTGGACCGGCGTGCTGTTCTTCCTGCTGGTGCTGATGGCTGCGCTGACCAGCTCGGTCTCCCTGGCGGAGACGGCCTGCGCCACCTTCGAGGACGAGCTGAACTGGAGCCGCCCGAAGGCCGCGGCGCTGGTGAGCGTGATCCTCGCGGCGCTGGGCTGCCTGTCCTGCCTGGGCTTCAACGCCCTGTCCCACGTCGCGCCGATGGGCATGGACATCCTCAGCTTCTTCGACTTCCTGACCAATTCCGTGATGATGCCCGTCGCGGCGGTGGCCATCATCGCCCTGGTGCTGCGTCAGATCGGCCTGGAAAACATGGAGCGCGAGATAATGCGATCCTCCGCCTTCCGCCGCCGGGGCGTGTACCGCTTCGTGGTGAAATACCTGGCGCTGGCCATGCTGGCGGTGATACTGATCAGCTCGGTCTGCGACGCCTTCGGGTGGATCCACATCTGAGCAAAACGGAGCGTGCCCTCCGCCTTCCCGCGCTTTCATGCCGGGAATTGTGGAAGGCACGCTCCGTCTTTGGGCTTTGGCCTTTGTTTGTTTGGGTCGGGGCTTCGCTGTTTGTGCGCTTGCCTGGCCCTGTCCGCGCCTTTAACGCGGACGCTGGCCCGATCAGCCCGCGCAATAGACCCCTAAAGGACTTGCTTCGCTGCGCTGCGCCGGGGAACCGCTTTGCCGGACGACCTCGTCCAGCGCCCAGCGGAGGGCTGCGATGGGGATGCCGTTGACCGCCTGTACGCTGTCGATGTTGTAGCGTCCGCTGGTGATCGTTTTAAAGGCGTCCGTATCCAACAGGGCGCCCACCGTATGGATGCCCTTTCCGGCCAGGGAATGCACCACGCCGGTGGGTATGTCGGTGGCGCCGATGGCCTGCTGCCTGTCCAGGGACGGGCTGGTCTGCGCCATAGCGGCAATTTCAGACATTGACATAGTTTCACTTCCTTTCATTTGAATGGTTGGGCTGTCTTACATATTACTCGCCAAGGCGACGTATCTTGATCGACAACTTTCATTTTAACACACATTTAAATGAAAGTCAAGCAGTGGTTTACTGGAATCAGAATTAAAACGAAGGAGGCGATACCATGCTACCCATCATGGTTCCGATACAGCGAAATCTGGACCTGGACGCGGACGTGGGGCAGTTTTCGATCTACACCCGGCTGGAGGGCTTCGTGACCGTGGCGGCGCTGGCACGGATCGCACCGGGGCACGGCGAGGCGACGGCGAACGGCGTGAGGCTGAGCCGCTGGGAGAGCGTGGTCCTGAAGGGCGTCACGCTGCTGTTCCTGCCCATTTCTGAGGCCATGCCGGGCTACGGCCAGCGCTGCCGCGTGGCGCTGAGGGGCTTTCGCACCCCCAGCGGGCTGCCCTTTGCTCCCTGCGCCTTCACGGTGACCGTCCTGCCCCGCAGGCAGCCGGACCCGGCCTTTGAGGCCCACGACGCCGCGGCCCTGGAGGCGGCCCGGGAGGGCATGGTGCTGCTGCGCAACGAAAATGGCGCGCTGCCCCTGCCCGCGGACATCACGCTCAACTGCCTGGGCTCGGCCCAGCACTGGTGGCGCTGCTCGATGGCCGGGGCCTCGCGGATCAACCCCCGCCAGAGGCCCGGGTTCCACCAGGCCGTGGCGGAGCACAGCGCCTTCCGGGTGAACGCCGCGCTGTCGGATTTCTACCGCCGCGCCCGGCATGACGAGCTGCCCGGCGAGGACCTGCTGGCCGAAGCGCGGGCGAACGGCGGCCCGGCGCTGGTGTTCATCGCCCGGCAGTGGGGCGAGATGATGGACCTGCGGGATATCCCAGGGGAGTTCCGCCTCAGCGACGCCGAGCTGGCGCTGCTGCACCGGGCCCGGGAGCGCTTTGACCGGGTGATCGTGATCCTGAACACCGGCGGCCCGATCGACATGACCTGGCTCAAGGAAATCGACGTGGACGCGGTGCTGTTCACCGGCTATGCGGGCATGCTGTCAGCCCGGGCGCTGGTGGAGCTGCTGGACGGGCGGGTCAACCCCTCCGGCCACCTGCCGGACACCTGGCCCTGGCGCTTTTCGGACAATCCCGTAAGCAAAAACTTCCCCCAGCGCCCGGCGGACGCGCCCTACGTCCACGAGGACGCCATCGGGGTGCGGGTGGTCTATGAAGAGGACATCTACATGGGCTACCGCTGGTTCGACAGCTTCGCCGTGCCCGTGGCCTTCCCCTTCGGGCACGGGCTGAGCTACACCGCCTTCGAGCTGACGCCCCTCGGCGTGCAGCGGCAGGGGGACGACGTGCGCGTCCGGGTGTCGGTGCGCAACAGCGGCCAGAGGGCGGGCAAGGCCGTGGCCCAGCTGTACGTCGCGCCGCCCAGGGGCAGGCTGGAAAAGCCCGACCACGTGCTGGTGGGCTTTGAAAAGACGGCCCTGCTGGCGCCGGGGGAGGCGCAGGCGCTGGAAATTGCCTTGCGCCTGGAGGACGCGGCCTCCTTTGACGAGGCCCGGAGCGCCTGGGCGCTGGAGGCGGGGGAATACGGCCTGTTCGTCGGCCAGAGCCTCGGCAGCCTGATTCCTGTGGGAAAGCTGGCGCTTGAGGCGCGGACCCTGCGCCAAGTGGCGGCGGTGGCCCCGCCGATGGAGGACTTCAAGCGCCTGACCCGCGCCGACCCGACGGTGGACGGAGCGAAGTCCCACACCGTGCCCCTGGGCCAGCAGATCGCCGTGCCCGCGCCCCGGGTGGAGGCGCGAAGCCGTAGGGGCGCTCTCCGAGCGCCCGCGGGCGATTGGAAATCGCCCCTACAAGGGCAACGCGAAGCCGTAGGGGTGCTCTCCGAGCGCCCGCGGGGGAAGATCCTTTGGCAGGAGGTGCGTCAGGACCCGTCGAAGCTGTCGGCCTTCGTGGGCCAGCTGTCCCTTCTGGACCTGTGCCGCTTGAACGTCTGCGCCGGTTCCCGTTGGCTGCCTGGGCAGGACGGCATGGCAGGCCACACGCCACCGCTGAAGGCCTATGGACTGCCGAGCTTCTGTGCCTCGGATGCCAACGCGGGGCTGAACCTGAAGCGGCGGAACGTGGGCTTTCCCGCCAGCAGTGTGATCGCGGCCACCTTCAACAGAGCCATCGCCGAAGGGGTGGGCCGGGTCGTGGCGGCGGAATGCCCCGCCCACGGCGTGGACCTGGTGCTGGCCCCGGGCATGAACCTGCATCGCAGCCCGCTGTGCGGACGCCACCCGGAGTACTTCTCCGAGGACCCCTACCTGACCGGCGTGATGGCGGCCTGCCATGCCCGGGGGCTGGAGTCAGGCGGCGTGGGCAGCTGCTACAAGCACCTGTTCTGCAACAACGCCGAGCTGGGCCGCCTGGGCAGCCACAGCATTGTCTCCCGGCAGGCCCTGCGGGAGCTGTATTTCCGGGCCTTCGAGATCGCCTTCCGAATGTACCGCCCCCGCTCGGTGATGACCAGCTACAACGCCCTGAACGGCATCTACCCCGGCGAAAGCCGGGCCCTGCTGGAGGACCTGCTGCGCGGGGAATGGGGCTTTGAGGGCTTCGTGATGTCCGACTGGGGCAGCGTGCGCACCGTCAGCGCGGTGGAGATGGTCAACGCCGGCAACAGCTGGATCACCCCCGGCGGCCCCCTGTGGGTGCAGCGCATCTGGAATGCCGCCCGCCGGGGCGAGATCTCCAGAGAGACGCTGGAGGAGAATGTGATGTGGCTGCTCAAGGGGATGGAGGGCAACTACTGATTTGTCGCTCTGGCGACAAATCAGTAGTTAGGTTTTAGGTTATAGGTTTTAGGTGTTAGGGAAGGTAGAAATCCTGATGGATTTCTTTTATTCAAAGGACCGAGAAACGTAGTAACTACTGCTGTTTCCTTTGAATCAAACAAATCCCGTGGCCGAAGGCCTAGCGAAGCGTTAAGGGATTTGCGACGCGAAGATAGCCCTTTAGGGCACCACCCCTAAAACCCAACCCCTAACCCCTAAAACCTGAATACTGATTTATCGAGCAAAGCTCGATAAATCAGTATTTTACTGTCCCTTCATCTCCCTCAGCGCCGTGGCGAGGGCGTCGTACTCCCTGGCCAGTGCCTGGGGATTGTCGCCCTTTCGCGGCGCGGCCATCCGTCCGGCCAGGGCGGCCAGGCGCATCTCGAGGGCGGAGATTTGAAGCCGCGC
>JAFRJF010000206.1 GCA_017432405.1 Clostridia bacterium
CATCGCCTCCGCGGCGGAAATGATGAACAACGTGGTGGGCATGCTGCTGGTCATCGGCGCCAACACGATCGCGAGGAAAGCCTCCGATGTGTCGCTCTACTAAAATGAGGAGACAGCCATGAAAAGACAACTTGAGATCTCCGAGTTGATCTTCAAGATCATCAGCTACGTGCTGCTGACCGTGTTTGCGCTGGCCTGCCTCTATCCCTTCGTGTACGCCATCTCCGCAGCCATCAGCGGCCGCGCCGCAGTGGAAGCCGGCCAGATCGCACTCTTCCCCAAGGACATCCAGTTCGACGCCTTCCGGCGCATGTTCAACGACAACATGTTCTGGAACGCCTACTCCAACACCCTGTTCATCACCTTCTACGGCACCGTCTGGGCGCTGTTCTACTCCATCCTCGGCGGCTACGCCCTGTCCAAGAAGAGGCTGCTGTTCCGCAAGCTCTTCAACTTCTTCCTGGTCTTCACCATGTGGTTTGCCGCCGGTATCGTTCCCCAGTATCTGAACTACTTGAGCACCAAGACCGTTTTCAATACCCTGGGCATCACCGACGACAAGTGGCTGGTGGTCATCGCCATGGGTATGGCGGCCATGAACATCATCCTGCTGCGCAACGCCTTTGAGGGCGTGCCCAGCGAGATCGAAGAGGCGGCGATCGTGGACGGCGCCAGCGAGTTCCAGGTGCTCACCAAGGTATACCTCCCCATGTGCAAATCCACCATCGCGACGGTGGCCCTGTTCTTCGGCATCTCCCGTTGGAACGGCTACTTCTGGGCTCGCCAGATGATCTCCAACTCCAACGAGCACCCGCTGCAGGTCTTCATCCGTCTGCGTCTGGAGGAATTCACCGACGCCGAGTTCATGTCCGGCTGGAGCATGCCCTACGCCTCCGACTCGGTGATCTACGCGCTGATCGTCTGCTCCATCGTGCCCATCCTGATCATCTACCCCTTCATCCAGAAGTACTTCGCCAAGGGCACCAACGTGGGCGGCGTGAAAGAATAAGGAATTCCCGGGAAGTCCGGAAACCATATTTCAACCAGGTTAACTATTTATTTAAGGAGGAACCCAATGAAAAGCATGAAGAGAATCATCGCTCTGCTGATGGCCGTTCTGATGCTCGCTGCGCTGACCGCCTGCGGCAACAAGATCGACGTGGACCAGTACGAGCAGCCCAAGGCCGAGGAGAAGCCCGCGGCCTCCGCCACCGAATCCGCTCCTGCCGACGGCGCCGCTCCCGCTGAGGGCGAGACCGCCGCTGCCCCCGCGGAGCTGAGCTATGCCGAGGGCACCGTGCTGCGCATGGCCACCGGCTACAACTCCGCCAAGACCGGCCTGTTCTTCGACGCTGAGGTCGCCGGTGAGGGCGTTACCCTTGCCAACGGCGTGACCTACAACGCCGGCGACCTGAAGCCCACCTGGGTCGAGGTCGAGAACATCCTGGGCGTGAAGTTCGAGAACCAGTATCAGGGCAACAGCGCCGCCAAGGAATTCGAGTACTGGAGAGAGCGCATGGCCGACGTGGACATGGTCTCCGGCACTGCCAGCGGCCTGACTGAGTTCGGCGAGCAGGGCGTTGTGGTGAACATCGCCGAGTACCTGGATCAGATGCCCAACTTCAAGGCCTATCTGGACCAGAACCCCATCGTTCGCCTCTCCATCACCGGCAACACCTCCACCGGCGCCATCTACTTCAGCCCCTACTTTGACGGCGTGAACGACATCGAGCGTATGCCTCTGATGCGCGTTGACATGGTCAAGAAGCTGCTGGACGGCGAGGGTGAGTTCACCGCCGAGAAGTCCAACAACACCGCCGCCCCCGTGTACCAGCCCTACATGCCCACCTCCGGCAAGATCGACATCGAGACCGTGAAGGCTGACGGCTCCGGCACCGAGACCGTGACCAAGGATTATGACGCCGGCGGCAACATCATCGCCAAGATGAACGAGGCCGGCTCCATCGACGGCGTGACCGCTGTCAACATGCTCCGCACCTACATCGACGAGACCTACAACGGCTACTACGGCACCCAGCGCTCCGACCTGTTCTGCGGCCAGAACGCCTGCTGGGACGCTGACGAGCTGGTGGCCCTGCTCCGCTGCGTGGTGGCCAACCCCCAGACCCTGAACGGCACCGATTCCATCCAGGGCCTGTTCGCCCGCGAGGACGACAACAACCAGCGCCGCGTTGACATGTTCCGCTTCGCCGGCCACCTCTTCGGTGTGCGCGGCCTGGAGTCCCGCCAGGATTACCTGTACTTCGGCGTGGACGGCACCCTGAAGGACGCCCGTCAGGATCCCGAGACCTTCAAGGCTCTGGAGCGGATGAACGCCCTTGGCCAGGAAGGCCTGCTCTCCGTGAACTTCATGCAGAACGCCGCCGGCAAGACCGAGGACTACCTGCGTGACGACCTGGCCTTCATGCACTACGACTACAACCAGACCCAGACCCTGTTCAACGATCCCAGCAAGGGCATCTTCGATGAGGGTGAGTGCTACATGGCCGTTATGGTTCCCGTGGCCTGCTGGCAGGACGGCACCGAGGGCGGCAACTACATGCGCTGCACCGAATCCTGGCGTTCCGTCAAGACCGACGGCTGGGGCATCTCCGCTGCCGGTGTTGCCGGTAACCCCGACAAGCTCAACGCCGCTCTGAAGCTCATCGACTATGCCTACTCTCCCGAGGGCATGATCCTCATGAGCTACGGCCCCAAGGAGTTCATCAAGACCAATGCCGACGGCAGCTACGTGACCTTCCTCTTCAACGGTCAGGAGATGCCCGAGATCGCCGACGCCACCCGCGCTGAGCTGTGGGAGAAGGCCGGCGGCAACTACACCAACTACGCCCGTCAGTTCCTGGGCTCCACCCTGAGCTTTGCCAAGAGCCAGGCCTTTGAGTATCAGTGCACCAGCGAGATCGGCCGTCTGGGCGCCGGCTACATCTCCAACGCCATCGCCCTGGGCACCATCAAGCACCCCATCCTTGCCGTTACCGACAATCCCTGGTACATGTCCGTCCCCACCGTGCTGCCCAACACCAAGGCTGAGAACGACATGATCAACACCTTCACCCAGCTGAGCACCAACGGCAAATTCAACGCTGCCAAGGGCGGCGAGAACCTGTTCGTCAACCAGATCGTCAGCGGCTATGTCGAGGAAGGCATGGGCAATGCCGAGGCTGCCGCCAGCGTGATCACCAGCGAGTGGGGCGGCCAGCAGTACCTGGCTCTGAAGCAGCAGGCCTGGGACCGTCTGCTTGTCTACTACAACGCCCTCGGCTAAGCTAACCCTTTTCCGCGCAACAGTTTGAACGCAGATGAACAGCTCCCTCTCTTTCCTGAGGCCTGATCCTCAGGAAAGAGGAGCTGTCAGCAGGGAGGCAAAAATGTACAAAAAACAGTTAAAGCTGCAAAAAATCCTCTGCCTTCTGGCCATTGGCACGAGCGTGATCATCTTCCTGTACGCGCTTGGCATCATGACGGATCTGTATGACACCCTGTATTCGACCATGATGAATCCGGCGGACCTGACCCAGACCGATGTCCCCGGCTCCATCGTCTACTACAACATGCAGACCTTCAACGCATACTTCCTGAAATGCTCGATCGTCCTGATCCTGCTGGGGTGCCTGCTGTTTATCACCAATACCCATATCCGCAGACGTTACTACATCGGCAACTACATCTCCATTGCCGCCTTCGTCGTGGCAAACTTCTATGTGGCCATCGAGTCTCACGGCTACATCGAAGCCTACAAGGAGCGTTTCCTGCGCGTGGATTTTGAAGCGCTGCGGAAGCATGCCGATCTGTGGAAGACCGCCTACACCGATTCCACCTTCTGGTTTGACGCGCACTACGCGGTGTTCGCCCTCTCCCTGCTGGTGTGTGTGGGACTGGTGATCTGCACGCTGTGGAAGACCCGCCTCATGAAGGAAGAGAAGGCACTGATCGCTCAGGGAAAGGAGGCCACGGCATGAACGAGGAAAAAGCCATCCGGCTTGACAGAATGCGGTTTACCAAGAATTCACTCCCGGCCAGCCTGGCCCTTCTGGCGATCATTTTCAACGTCCTGTACTTTGCAAACATCTACGAATCCAACGTGGGCTCCTGGTATTACAACATCCTGATGGGCGCGTCCATCCTGTATAACCTGATCTTCATGCTCGCGGCCTTCCTCAGCTCCGAGGGCATCAAGAACTACAAGATCGGCTACGCCTTTCTGATGGTCGCTCTTGGCATCGGCCAGATCATCCGCATCTTCATCTACCCCATGAAGGCCCATGCCGCCACGGTCACCATTCAGGAGCAGGCCGTCACCGTGATGGAGACGAAGCAGTTCACCATTTGCGTGGTGTACCTGCTGATCTCCGCCGCCTGCCTGCTGGCGGGCGCCGTGATCGGCATCATCCGCAGCAGGGCGCTGCAGGCCCATATGGCGTCTCTGAACGCCCAGGGCGCATAAAGGAGGGAACGTTATGGCAGAGCTGAAAATCCAGCATGTAGACAAGATCTACGACAATAACGTTCAGGCGGTCTTTGACTTCAATCTGGACGTCAAGGACGGCGAGCTGATCGTCCTGGTCGGCCCCTCCGGCTGCGGCAAATCCACCACCCTGCGCATGATCGCAGGCCTGGAAGATATCTCCGCCGGCCACCTGTTCCTGGACGGCAAGGACATCACCCAGACCCCGGCCAAGGACCGTGACATGGCCATGGTGTTCCAGAACTACGCCCTGTACGGACACATGACCATCTACGAAAACATGGCCTTTTCCCTGACCCTGCGCAAGGAAAACCCCAATGTGATCCACAAGAAGGTGCTGGCCGCGGCCGAGATCCTGGGCCTGACCAGCCAGCTGAACAAGAAGCCCTCTCAGCTTTCCGGCGGCCAGAGACAGCGCGTGGCCATGGGACGCTCCATCGTGCGAAACCCCAAGGTCTTCCTCTTTGACGAGCCGCTCTCCAACCTGGACGCCAAGCTCCGCGGCGCCACCCGCCGTGAGATCCTGCTGCTGCACAAGCGCCTGAAGGCCACCATGCTCTACGTTACCCACGACCAGACCGAAGCCCTGACCCTGGCGGACCGGATCGTCTGCATGTCCATGGGCCACGTCCAGCAGGTGGGCACGCCTCTGGAGCTCTATGACTCCCCGGCCAACCGCTTTGTGGCAAGCTTCATCGGCCTGCCTCCCATGAACTTCTTCGACGTCACCGTGCGCGAGGGAGAGCTGGAAGGTCACGGCTTCCGCGTAAAGCTCACCGAAGAGGAAAAGGGCATGCTGCTGCCCTACGCCGGCAAGGAGATCGACCTGGGCGTGCGTCCCGAGGACGTGATCGGCGGCGGCGAGATCGCCATGAACGTCTTCTCCAACGAGAACCTGGGCATGAACACCCTGGTCCACGGACACATCGGCCACAGCGACGCGGTGGGCAACAAGATCTCCGCCAAGCTCCGCGGCTGGTATGACTACAAGGAAGGCGACAGCGTTGACATCGCCTTCAGCCGCAAGCACTTCTTTGACAAGGAAAGCGGAGAGTCCATCGAAAGGAGGAACAA
>JAFRJF010000207.1 GCA_017432405.1 Clostridia bacterium
CCGGACTTTCGCACCATCGCGGACTTCCGAAAGGCGCACAGGAAGCTGCTGAAGAAGATATTCCTCATCTTCGCCCGGGCGTGCAAAGAGATGAAGCTCATGGACGCCGAGACGCTGTGCCTGGACGGCACCACCGTCCGCGCCGTCAACGGCAGGAAGCAGTCCACCAGCGCCGAGCTCAGCCGCAAAAAGCTGGAGTACGCGAAGGCCCAGCTGGCCGCCGTCGAGAAGTACCTGGATTCCATGGATGAGAACGACCTCTGCGAAGACCGGATCGACCATCCCTTCGCCCTGGACCTGGACAAGGACCACCTGCCCGACGTGCAAACCCTGAAGCAGCGCATCGTCTTCCACGAAAAATGCCTGAAGGAGCTTGAGGAATCGGGTCGCAATACGCTGACCTTCACCGACCCGGAATCCGCCATGATGCCTGCAAAGGAGGGCGGTATCAAAGCCTGCTACAATGTCCAGACCGCCGTGGACACGAAAAGCCACATGATCATTTCTGCCGACGACACTCGCCTTTCGGACGGAGGCTTTCGGCTGACGCTCGGCCCGGCGGATGTGGATGTGAAGGTCACCTTCCGCTGCGCACTCATTACGGACTGACAAGGAGGATTCTTTCATGGCCATCAGAACATCTGACCAGATCAGCATCGTCGACCTGACGGACGGCTACTCCGTCATGCTCACCAACGACAGCCACACCTTCCTGGGGGATACCAGCAAGGCAATCGCGGCGAGTACCCAGACGACTGTCATCGCCATGTGCGGGGCGTCGCAGGTGGCGGCGTCCGTCAACCTGGACGACGTGGTGAAGCCCACCGGGGTGAACGTCACGAAGGACACGGACGCCACACAGCCTACCCTGACCATCGCTGTCACGACCGCCGTCACCGCTGGCGGCACGGTGGACATTCCCGTCCAGCTGGACAACGGGAACATCACTATCCACAAGCTGTTCACCTTCCAGATCGCGTTTAAGGGCAGTCCCGGAGCGGCGGGCTCCTCTGCGCAGTGGTACACCGGCACGAAGATCACCGGCACCAGCACGACGGCGACCATCTTCAGCGACAGCGGCATCACGGCGGCGAAGGTCGGCGACATGTACTTGAACACCAGCACCCAGAACACCTACCGCTGTACCGTAGCTGGTGCGGCATCCGTGGCCAAGTGGGTGTACGTCTCGAACATCAAAGGGGCGACTGGCGGAGCAGGCTCTTCAGCTCAGTGGTATACGGGTACCGGCATCACGGGTACCTCCACCACGGCCACGATCTTCAGTGGTTCCGGCGTCACCAACGCGAAGGTCGGCGACATGTACCTGAACACCAGTACCCAGAACACCTATCGCTGCACCGTCGCTGGCGCGGCTGATGTGGCGAAGTGGGTGTACGTCTCGAATATCAAGGGAGCGACCGGCGGCACGGGCCCTGCCGGGGCGGATGCCATCACCATGAGCATCACGTCCTCGAACGGCACGATCTTCAAGAACACAGGCGTCAGCACAACCCTGACAGCCCATGTGTACAAGGCTGGCGTGGAGCTCAACGCCACGCAGATCGCGGCGCTGGGCACCATCAAATGGTACAAGGATGGTTCCTCCACGGCCATGTCCACCACCGGCCCGACGCTGAACATCACGCCGTCCGATGTGACGAACAAGGCGAGTTATATTGCGCAGCTGGAGGGATGAATCATGGCGATCAAGGCATCGGCGGCGATCACGCTATCCTCCATCCGAGACCTTCAGTCCTGTACTCGGTATTATCTGCTGCAATCTTCAACATCCGCCAAGCCCGCAAAGCCCACGGCGAATCCGCCGGGCGGCAGCTGGGTGACGGCAGAGCCCACCTACACGTCCGGCAGCACCAACAGTCTGTACTTCTGCGACCTGAATGTGTTTTCTGACGGCTCCTTCGCCTACAGCGACGTGTCTCTCCCGTCCTCCTATGAAGCTGCGAAAGCAGCCTACAACAAGGCGGCAACAGCGCAGGCAACGGCTCAGCAGGCGCTCAGCAACACCGAGCTCATCGTAGGTACGCAGACGGCTTCGACCGGAGCGTGGACAGGTGTGGCCAGCTTCTCGGAGCTGAAGGATGGTCAGCAGATCGTCTATTGGCTCCCATATGCGGGAAGCGGCAACGCATCGCTAAACCTGACCCTCGCAAACGGCACAACCACCGGGGCGAAGAACTGCTACTACAGCGGCTCTACAAGGCTAACAACACACTATGCCGCCGGGAATGCCATCCACCTGACCTACAGGGTCAATGCCAATGTGAACGGCACCGACTATACCGGCTGGTGGGCGGACGCCAACTATGACAGCAACTACTATGACCGCATCCGCTTCAACAATGCCATCATAGCTAAGACAGCCATCTCTGCTTCCCGTCTGATCGTGGGTGATTCAGGCGGATACTTCCATCTGGCGGCAGGCTCGATCTTCGATGTGGACAAGCCCATCCTGTGGGCAGCGTCGGCAATCGCGGCCAGCGCAACGGCGACTACGAACTATCTGAGCTACCCCAGCTGTACGCTGCGTAACAATGCGGGCAGCAGCTGGGCAGCGACACAGTATGCGACGCTGTACCTCGCGGGGACTCTGCTCGGGAACAGCTTTGTTGTGGCCAGTGAGAATTGGCTGACGACAGCGCCTGCCAACGAAAGCCTGACTTACATTGCCCTGGGCTACATGTACTCCACCTACCAGATGTACTTCTACCCTGAGCATCCCATGTACCGCCTGGTGGATGACGTGCTGACCGCCGTGAGCCAGATGGCCTATGAGGCGCAGGTCGCGGCAAGCACCGCCCAGGCCACCGCCGATGCTGCCAGAGCGGACTTCAGGCGCGTGGTGCGCATCGACAATGACGGCCTTCACGTTGGTGATAACCAGTCCACCGGCGAGGTGCTCATCGACAGCGAGAGCGTCAACGTCGTGATGAACGGCAGCAAGTACAGCCGGTTTGCGGGCAACTACGTTCAGTTCGGCAACTACCAGCTGCGCCGCACCACGGACGGCGGGCTGGCCTTCAAGATGACAGATATTTAAGGAAGGAGAGAATCCATGGCCGATTTCAGCGTCACCTCATGCACCTTTTCCCGGTCGATTGTTGCGCCGGAGGACACTATCGACATCACCATGACTATCAAGAACACTTCCGGCAACAAGATCACCAAGGCGGGGTTGTGTTTGTGCTTTACCAATGCGGATCGCGGACTGTCAGGCGAAGGCTGGTGGGCACCCGTCGTTCAGCCGGAGACCTCCTGCTCGTGGGCAAACTCTGCGTCAAAGACACTCACATGGAGCATCACACCGGATACCATCATGAGCCAGCCCATTTATGCATCGATCTATGCGAGTCTGAAGACACGACTTGCCTCTGTCAGAACGCTGCCCTTCAGGTTGGAGATTGAAGGCACAGGCAGTGACGGCAGCTTTGCCAGCCTGATTTATACGATCAGCGGGGTGCAGTACATCGACAAGTATTACAACCCGCAGATCACGCTGGATGCCTGGCGCTATCCGAATGACGAGGCGACCGCGCTGGCAGCGACCATGCGGGTGCAGCTGGCCGAGGGCAACAACACCTCCCGCTTCACCGCGAAGATGTACTATGCGCGTGACGCGAAAGCAACGACTGCCTCCACCGTGTTCAACATGAATGTCAGCCGGGATGTTCTGTTCGGCGTGGGCTATTCCGCAAACACCAGCGTGCTGCCCGGCACCTTCGTCAATGGCTCCGTTTACAGCTTCCTGTTGGTCGTTTCGGATGGCATCGAGACTGCAAGCGCCATGTGTGTGGTAGATCGTGCTTTTGCCAACCTGCACCTGGCCGGGCTGAGTACCGGCGGCGTGGCCATAGGCAAGTTCTCGGCGGCGACCCAGGGGAACCCGCTGTTCGAGTGTGCGTTTCCCGTCGTACTGTCGGGCAGCAAGACCTACGGCCCGGAGAGCAGTATGCCTTCCAATCCCGTGGAGGGCCAGCTGTACTTTGTGGTGGAATGACTGTCGGAGGTGAAGAAGGAAGTCAACGACCTACACCTGGCGACCGTCGGGCGGCAATTACTTCAGTTCGAGTGGTTCCAGCGCCAGTGCTGCGAACCACTTTTATTATTCGTCCAACCGCACCTTCCGCATGGACTTCAATGCGCCGGGGGTGGATAAGAGCACGGTGTCCTTAAAGTCAGCCATCCTGCGGGTTTACATCGGCACGGCGAATTCGGCCACGCTGGCCATAGGGTACAGCTACCAGACCGCGTATGCGAATCGTAAGGCCCTGCTGGCCAGCATCACCGGCGTGTCCATGGGTACCAAGACAGGCTCAAAAACCATCGACATCACCAGCATCGTGCAGGCGTATTGCCGGGATGGGCAAACCGGGAAATTCCACCTTTGGGGCTATGGAACAGGCGGCAGCACTTCCAACTCCAACTTCCGAGGCTACAGCCCCGACTCCAGCTACAGCTCCCAGCGCCCGTACATCACGCTGGTTTATGATACCAGCAAGGCCCGGATCTTCACGAACGGCGCGTGGGAAACGGCAGTGCCTTATGTCTACCACAATGGCGTCTGGCAACCGGCACAGATAAAGCTGAATAGCAACGGCTGGAATTAACCACAGGGAATAACGGCGGCGACGCCGTTTTTTCATATCACGACACAGAACGGAGGATGCATTATGCGGGACTTCAATATCGACCTGATCTGGACGAAGGTTCAGATCGCCATCACCGCCATCGGCGGGTGGATCGGCTACTTTGTGGGAGGGATGGACGGCATGCTGATCGCGCTCATCGTGCTGATGAGCCTGGACTACATCAGCGGCATCATGTGCGCCATGGATCAGCGCGGAGATCGGCGTAGTGTAGGCAAAGGCGAGCATCGCTGGATCGTCCCTTCGCAGCAGACCTTTGTCCATCATACCGGCGAAGATATGCGTGAACATTTCTGTGAGACCGGTGAGGAAGTGCTTTGTCGC
>JAFRJF010000208.1 GCA_017432405.1 Clostridia bacterium
ACATCGGGTCCAACAACTCGGCCATCGACCCGCCCACCAAGTTCCTGGTGGCCCGGGGCCTGCTCTACGGGGACATCTACTGGTGGGTGAATTCCCAGGGCGGGCTGCATGTCCGCGGCCCCGGCCGTATGCCGGATTTCGCCTCCCAGGGGACGCCTCCCTGGTATGCGTACCGCGACAGCATCAACGGGATCTGGGTCGAAGGCAAGCTGAACGACCCGGCCGGCGGTATCACCTATATCAGCGACTATGCCTTCGCGGGACTGGTGCATGTGGACTACGTGTCGATCAACAACTGCTGCGCCGGTATCGGCGACCATGCCTTCGAGGGTCTTTCCGCTCTGCCCTATCTCTACCTGCCCGAGCAGCTGGAGAGCATCGGCGACTACGCCTTCCGGGGCTGCTCCGGTATGAACTATCTGGAGTTCACGGACGCTCTTGCGGACATCGGAGCGCACGCCTTTGAGGGCTGCAGCAGCCTCCCCGATCTCATTCTGCCCGCCTCCCTGAGCTTCGGCGGCATCGGGAATTTCGCCTTTGCCAACTGCACGGGTCTCACCAGCGTCATCCTTCAGGGCGGTGACAGCATCCCCGAGGGCGCCTTCTACTACTGCAGCGGCCTGCGCAGCCTCACCATCCCCGTCAGCGTGACGGCCGTTGGCTACGCGGCCTTCTCCTCCTGCGATGCTCTTTCCGACGTGTGGTATGACGGCATTTTGCCCCAGTGGAACGCCATTCAGATCGCCGGTCAAAACGACCCGCTGCTGAATGCCGATCTCCACTGCGCGCCCAGCTACGGCATGCTGGAAAACGGCATGCAGTGGAGCTTTGCCGACGGTGTGCTCACCGTCTCCGGCGAGGGGCCCATGCCCGACTTTGAGCGCAACTGGGATGCCCCCTGGTACAGCTTCAAGGAATACGTCACCGGCGTGGAGATCCTGGAGGGCGTCACCTCCGTGGGCGACAACGCCTTCGTGGCCTTCACCAACATCACCGAGCTGACCCTGCCCGATGGGCTGACGGAGATCGGGTATCAGGCCTTCCGCGGCTGCACCGCTCTGGCCAGCGTGAACCTGCCCGCAAGCCTGGCCACGGTGGATACCGGCGCCTTCTACGGCTGCACGGCCCTGGCCGACGTATACTTCCGCGGCACACCGCTCCAGTGGGCGGACATGTCGGTTGCCGACTATAACCAGCCCCTGCTCGCCGCCGCGCTGCATTACACTCTGGAGGGCATCCCCATCGACGAGGCCCACTTCCCCGACGCCATCTTCCGCGCCTGGGTGTCTCAGAACACCATTGACATGGACGGCAACGGCTGGCTCACGGACGCAGAGCGCGAGGCCGTAAAACAGATCGAGGTGATCAGCAAGGACATCGCTTCGCTCAAGGGGATCGAGTACTTCTATGAGCTGGAGTACCTGGATGCGGAAAGCAATCCGCTGACCGAACTGGATCTCAGCGAAAACACGGTATTGAAGACCGTTTCCCTTTGCTACAACCAGCTGGAAAGCGTGGATGTTACGGGGCTGGAGCTGCTGAGCAACCTGGACGTCAGCTATAACCAGCTGACGGCGCTGAATCTGCAGACCAACACGGCGCTGCAATCGCTGGATTGCAGCGGCAACGGGCTGACGGCTCTGGACGTGAGCGCCTGTA
>JAFRJF010000209.1 GCA_017432405.1 Clostridia bacterium
CTCTCCGACGACGCCAGTCTCAGCGGAGCGTTCTACCTCTTCCGCAAGAGCGACAACGGCATCGGCTACCACAAACTCGGCGGCACGTCATGGGCCACCGTCCCCAACACCACCACCGCCTACCGCCTGCGCCCCGTCGCCGTGGTGACGGTCGCCAAGGAATGATTATTAGGTCTACGGACTATAAGGACTCAAAGGACAGTCCTAAAAGTCCCAAAAGTCCGTAGACAACAAAACATCCGCGGAGAATAAAAGTCTACGGACTAAAAGGACTAAAAGGACAGTCCTAAAAGTCCCGAAAGTCCGTAGACAGAAATTCCCCCGGCGGCCACAAAGAAGAATACAAAGAGATAAGAACAGCAAATGACAGCGACACCGAACATACAGACAGCATCATCCCCCGCACGGCACGTTGCCGGGCAGGGGACGATGGCGTGTCCTATGTCTAAGGAGAATAGGAGGAACGGAGGGCTACTCGCGCTCCACCCAGTTCACGACCTTCACGCCGGGCATCGGCTCGAAGTGCTTCACGTTGTCGGTCACCACGGTCAGGCCGTAGTGCAGGGCGGTGGCACCTATCAGAATGTCGAAGTTGCCAATCTCCTTGTCCAGCGTCTTCTTCTGTCGCTTCAGGGCGCAGCGAATCTGTGCATACTCGTCGAACACCTCGCTGATGTCGAGCACGGTGATGTAGCGTTGCAACCACTCCGGCTCCTTGATATGCCGCTCGAAGTCATCGCTATAGTAAGCACCGAAAGTCAGTTCGGCCAGCGTCACCTCCGAGACGAAAATCTGCGTAGTGGGCAGCTCCATGATATGCTGTGTCACGCCACTGCGCTGGTGGAAATGCTCAATCCACGTGTTTGTGTCAAGAATGTACTTCTCCATAGCCGTCAGTCCATGTTTACTTCACGAAGCACGTCGTTCTCGCGGCACTCCTTGATGGCGGCCTCCATGCGGGCGGCGTCCTCAGGGTCGTCGGCCCAACAGCCGGCCAGGCGCATCAGACCGGCTTTCCGCTCTTCCTCGCTCAATGGCGGGGGCGGAGGGGTCGGTGCTACCTCTCTCTCTTCCATCGACTCGCTCAGCAGCACCACCAGTTCCAGCTTCAGCGGTTTGCTCAACCCCTGTAGCATCCCCCAGTACGGGGCTGCTTTCGCGGACGGTTTCCTCAATACAGTTCCTTTCATAATCCTAACATATTTTCTCGGCGGCAAAGATAAACAAAATATCCGAAACAACAAAATAATAATTTCCAAACATCAATAAAAACAAAGAAAAGAATGAAAACAATGAAAACAATGACACAGAGAAAACAGTACGCGCGGCCACAGATGACGGTCGTGGAGTTGAGACATCAGTGCTGCATCCTGGCAGGGAGCAACAGAAGCAGTGCGAACATGAACGCAACCTTTTCAGAGGAGGACTGGGACAATGAATAAGATGATGACAGTGAAGGGCTGGCTGGTCGTGGCCGCAGCCCTGACAATGGGACTGACAGCCTGCTCGAACGATGACAATCTGACGGAGGCTCCCGTACAACCGACGAATACGAGTACGATGCACGTGACGGTGGGCGCAGGCATCAGCGACGGCACGACGACTCGCGCCACGGTGGACGACAGCCAGACGGACGGCAACGGCAAGACGCTGCGCACGCTGAAGTTCAGCGACGGCGACCAGCTCTTTGTGCGCTACGGCGGTACAATTGGCGATTACGGCTATGACATTTACGGCATACTGACCACCACCGGCAGCAGCATCGGTGCCGACGGACTGACGGCACAGTTCAGCGGCGACCTCACCGTCCAGAAATGGAGTCAGGTCGAAGGCGAGATTCCCGACCCTGACCTCTCGCAATTAACTGCTTCTCACTTTGCCTGCCTGATTCCCGCCGACCATGGCGCAAGCATGGCAATAGAGGACATTGGCGGTGGAAGATACGATTGTTTCTACCGCGAGGGCCTGACCGCCACGGAGACGCTGAACGAAGCCGTCGCCCGCCATTCGTACGTGAGCGGAGAGATTGACGCCTCGCAGAACGTGACGCTTACCGCCGCCTCGGCCTTCCTCAACTGCACTGTGACAGGTCTCGACGCCAGCACGGCCTACGACGTGCGGATGGCAAAGGGCGCCGACCCCGTCAGCGTGACTACCGACGGCGACGGTGCGCTGCACTTCGTGGCTTGGTACAGAACAGAAGGCTGGCCAATGCAGTACACCATCTACGTCGGCACCAACAAGCGCGTGCTGCTGGGCGAGAAGACGCTCGCCGCCGGCAAGGTGTATAACGTCAACCGTGCTGCCACGACCTTCACGCCGCTCACCGTGACCGACAATGTAACCGGCACGACCATCGAGCCGGAATGGGGCAGTTATTCCTTCAAGGATGGTTCCGCCGACATCACCGTGACCGGCGAGGGCGAGGGAGAGACCATCTCGCTTTATGACAATAACAACACCGTCACCCTCAGCGGCGTCACCGCCACAAGCTATGAAACGTTCATCTATGCCAGTGGCGACAATACGGGTACGCTCAACATCGTGCTCAGTGGCACGAACAGCATCACCATCACCGAACCTACGTATGGCGGTCGGGCCATCCGCGTTGAAGGTGCCCTGAAGTTCAGCGGCAACGGCACGCTGACCGTCACCGTGACCGCAGCCGATTTCTACGGTCTCTACGGCTCCAGCAACTACGCCTCCTTTGGCGGCGACCCCAACAACCCTGACACTAACGGCGACGCCAGCGTCCTCGCCGCCGACGGCTACACCGTCACCCGCAGCGACGTGACCTACGACAGCGAGAAAGGCACGTACACGTGGATGTACACCGTGGCAGCGACGGAGTAAGAAGATACAGCCCCCCCCTGCCCCTCTTCACCCCGCCCCGGCCTTCGGCCACCCCGCCCCTCAGAGGGGTGGGGAGTCGCGGGGAGCGGCTGGCGCACAGGAGCCGCAGGGCACTCCCCTCCCCACGCAGCGCAGGGGCAAACCAGCCGCAGGGCACTCCCCTCCCATGTAGGGGAGGGGCAGGGGTGGGGTCAGTAACTCCCCTCGACGCTCACCCCCGCCCCCAACCCCCTCCCCTTAGAGGGGCGGGGAGTCGCGGCAGGGGTGGGGTCAGTAACAATCAGTAACAGTCAGAAACAAGATAAAAGAACGACAGCATCATGCACTACAACACCGCAAAGGCGAACGCCGCCGACCAGAAAGACCAGCGCAAGGCTCTGCGCAGCAACATGACCCCCGCTGAGGCAACGCTATGGCGTGCGCTGAAGGGGCGCGGCGCCGGCGGGCTGAAGTTCCGCCGACAGCAGGGCATCGGCCCCTACGTGCTCGACTTCTACTGTCCCGAGCGGCGGCTATGCGTCGAGTTGGACGGCTCGGCCCACGACTACCGCTACGACTACGACGAGCAGCGCACGCAGTTCCTCGCCCAGCAGGGCATAAGGGTCGTGCGGTTCCGCAACGAGCAGGTGTTCACCTGCCTCAACGGCGTCGTGGCCGAGATTGTCAAGGCGGCGGGGGGAGATACAGACCCCACCCCCGTGCGGCAGGACGGAGATACAGACCCCACCCCGTGCGGCAGGACGGAGATACAGACCCCACCCCCGTGCGGCAGGACGGAGATACAGACCCCACCCCCGTGCGGCAGGACGGAGATACAGACCCCACCCCCAACCCCTCCCCTTGATGGGAGGGGAGCGGCTGGCGCACAGGAGCCGCAGGGCACTCCCCTCCCATGTA
>JAFRJF010000019.1 GCA_017432405.1 Clostridia bacterium
CTACGTCACACCGGGGATCGGGCCGCTGATCCGCCAGGCGGGAGCCGAGGGCTGCGTGCTGCTGAAAAACGACGGCGCGCTGCCGCTGAACCGGGATAAGGAAGTCGCGGTCTTCGGGCGCTGCCAGCTGGACTGGTTCCATGTGGGCTATGGCAGCGGGGGCGATGTGAACGCGCCCTATCATGTGAATCTGATCGACGGTCTGCGCAATGCCGGGCTTAAACTCAACGCCGATGCGCTGAACGCCTATGAGACCTGGACACAGCAGGAGGACAACATGGCCGATCACGGCTGGTGGGGCCACTGGCCGATGAATTATCCGGAGATGCCGCTGGATGACGCGCTGGTGCAGAAGGCCGCGCAGACCGCCGAGACTGCAATCGTTGTCATCGGCCGCGCAGCCGGGGAGGATCGGGAGAACACCCTCACCAAGGGCAGTTTCTACCTGACCGATGAGGAGCGTGTCCTGCTGGACGCGGTCACGGCAGCCTTTTCCAGGGTCGTGGTGCTGCTGAACATCGGCAATATCATAGACCTCGCATGGACGGAGGAATACTGGGACAAGCTCTCCGCCCTCATGATCGTCTGGCAGAGCGGCATGGAGAGCGGCAACGCCGTGGCGGATGTCCTCACCGGAGCTGTCATACCTTGCGGTAAGCTCAGCGATACGATCGCCCGCCGCTATGAGGACTACCCCAGCTGCGCCAATTTCGGCGGCAAGGAGTTTAACGACTACGCCGAAGGCATCTACGTAGGTTATCGGTATTTCGACCGGCACCCCGATAAGGTGCTCTATCCCTTTGGCTTCGGCCTGAGCTATACGTGCTTTACCCTGAAGTCCGAGAGCCTGGAGCGCAGGGAGAATGAGACGGAAGCTGTGATCACCGTTACGAACACCGGGACGCTGCCCGGCAAGGAGGTCGTGCAGCTCTGGTGTCACGCACCGGCAGGACGCCTGGACAAGCCCCTGCGAGTGCTTGTGGCCTTCGGGAAAACGAAAGCCCTTGCCCCCGGCGAAAGCGAGACGCTGCGGCTCTGCTGTGACGACAAGTGCCTGGCTTCTTACGACGAGGAGAGCAGCCGCTTTATTCTGGAGTCTGGCGAATACCGCTTCACGGCCAACGGCACGGAGACGAGCGGCTTCACTCTTGACGAGGAAATCACGGTGGAGCAGTGCGAGCCGCTCTGCAAAACCAGCGCCGAGTTGCGGGAACGGATCCTCAGCCGTCTGCCGAAAGCGGTTCCTGTGACCGGGATCGGGAGCTATACGCTCGACGACGTGAAAAGCGGGAAGATCGGGCTGGACGACTTTATCGCCCGGCTGAGCGACAAGGAGTTGGAAGCCCTCAGCCGAGGTCACGGCATGATGGGAAGTTCCCTCGGCGTGGCTGGCAACGCGGGCGCCTTCGGCGGCGTGATCGAGAGTCTGCGAAAGAAAGGCGTGCCGCCGATCATTACCTCCGACGGCCCTGCGGGGCTTCGCCTGAAAAAATACTGCGCACTGCAGCCCTGCGGCACGGCCCTGGCCTGCACCTGGAACACGGATCTGATCGAAGCCCTGTCGGCAAAGATCGGTGAGGAGATGATCCACTACGGTGTGGACGTGCAGCTCGCCCCCGGCATGAACATCCACCGCAATCCTCTCTGCGGCCGCAACTTCGAGTACTTCTCTGAAGATCCGCTGCTCTCCGGCAAGATGGCCGCGGCCACGGTGCGCGGCGTGCAGAGCAAGGGAAGGGCCGCCTGCCCCAAGCACTTTGCCTGCAACAATCAGGAGACCAACCGCAACCGCAACGATTCCCGCGTCTCCGAGCGTGCCCTGCGGGAGATCTATCTGAGAAACTTTGAAATCGTGGTCAAGGAGGCGAAGCCCCTGACCATCATGACCAGCTACAACAAGGTAAACGGCGTGTGGAGCCATTACAACTACGACCTGGTGACCACCGTCCTGCGCGGCGAATGGGCTTACACCGGCTGCGTGATCACCGACTGGTGGATGCAGAAATCCAAAAGCCCGGAGTTCCCGAAGCTCAAGAACAACGCCTACCGCGTGCGCGCCCAGGTGGACGTGCTAATGCCGGGTGATATCGGGCATCTTGCGAAGCAGTACAAGTCCGACGGCAGCCTGCTGGAGACACTGGGACAGGCCGACGGCATCTCTCGCGCCGAGCTGCAGCGCACGGCAAGGAGCGTACTGACGCTGGCAATGAAACTGAAAATGTGACTTTTCAACGATTCTGTTTCAGTCAACAGCGAGTGGAAAAGCGAGATTTTCCTTAGCGGGAAGTCCACCATATGAGAATGGCTGCAAACAATGAAAAGATCTGCTGCTGTGGATCAATACAGTGTAATGCTCAGACGATGTGACAGGACATAGTGGGTTATGCATTTCGTGAAAAGTGCGTAACCCGCTATGATCCTTTCATCCAATGGCGGGAAAGCATCGTGGTCTCTGCCGAGAGAATTTCGGTCC
>JAFRJF010000210.1 GCA_017432405.1 Clostridia bacterium
GACTCCTCAAATCAGGATAATAGCAGTATATCATAGTACGCTCTAAAAAACAAGAGTAACTGTTCAGTTCACCACCAAATTAACATAAAATTCCAAAAGGAGAAGTGGGCAGTCATGTCGAATCATAAACCATAGCAAGAAGAGCTATGAGGAGGTGTTCGGCATGGAAAAGATGTTCAATCAGCTGCTACAGCAAATGAAAGAACTGACTGCACAGCTCCAATATCAGAGTGTGCAACTCCAGCAACAGACCGAGCAACTCACAGAACTACAAGAGATCATCGCGGCGAAGGATGCGCAGATTGCAGCACTAACGGCGCGAATCGAAGAACTGACCCACAAGAAGAACAGTGGGAACAGTTCAAAGCCACCGTCGAGCGAGCGTCTGAACAAGCCAGCACCCAAGAGCCTGAGAACCAAGAGCGGCAAGTCGGCAGGCGGTCAACCGGGGCACAAGGGGAGCGGCATGAAGATCGACCGGGAGCCGGACGAAGTCATAGAGCATCGGCCACTCCAGTGCAAAGGCTGTCCCCATGCCGGAACCTGCAAGCTGCGGTGTTGCGAGACGCGGTATGAGTATGAAGCCGTCGTAGAGACCAAGCTCATCGCGCACAAGGTGCTGGGCTGCAAGGCGTGTGCACTGACCGGAGAGGCAGCGCAGGGCACATTTCCCCGGCATATCACCGGGGCCAAGCAGTACGGTCCGGGAGTGGCCGGGCTGGCAGTGTCCCTGCTGACAATCGGATACATGAGCGTGGACCGCGTGCAGAAGCTGCTCAAGAGCCTGCGAATCCCCATCAGCAGCGGCGCAATCCAGGACATGCTGGTCAAAGCCGCGAAGCTGGTAAAGGCACCTGTTGAACGCATCCGCCAGACGGTAACGCAACTGCCGGTCGCCCACTATGACGAGACCGGCTGGCGCGTCGCCGGGAAGCTGCATTGGCTGCACTGCGCTTGCAATGAGCAATGGCGCTATTACACCGTACAGGAGAAGCGCGGCCAGGAGGGCATCTCAGATATGGGCGTGCTGCCAAATGCCAGCGGCGTGGCAGTGCATGACTTCTGGAAACCCTACCAGAAGTACGACAATGTCGATCACGCCATGTGCTGCGCACATCTGGAGCGGGAATTGGTCTACGCCCATGAGACCGGCAACCAGGCCTGGGCCAAACTGCTGCAGGAGTTGCTGCAAACACTGTGCCATCGCCGCAAGGTGCTTCAATTCGAAGGGAAGGAAGCCTTCCCGGAGCAGGAATTGGCAGTATACCTCGAACGCTACGACAGACTGGTCGACGAGGGATTTGCCGCCAATCCCATTCCGGAACGCGCTCCCGGAAAACGCGGCCCCAAGGCCAAGGGCAAATTCAGGTGTCTGCTGGAGCGCTTCCGCGACTTCAAGGATGACATCTTGAGATTTGCGAGGGACTGGCGCGTTCCCTATACCAACAATACCGCTGTAACTGCAGCGAAGCCTCCAGCTACGGGCAATCCGCTGCGCAAGGGTCAAGGAGAAGGTTTCCGGATGCTTCCGCACCAAATCCGGCGCAGATGATTTCGCACGTGTTCTCAGCTTCACCTCCTCGGCGGCTCTTCAGGGCGTCTCTTCTTTTGATGCCATCGTTGCGGCCTTCCGGGGTGATGCTGTTGGAGTTTTATTTGGGGTGGACTGAACAGTCACCCGGACAGATATGATGGCCGTCTGGGGCAACATTCGATTCTATGAGGGTTGAGCACATGAAGAAAGTTGAAAAGTGGGGCATGTTTGAAGCCGCCGTCAACGGGAAATCAGATGGAAATCCTTTTTTGGATTATGGGATCACGGGCACGTTTACAGGTAAACACGAGACGGTGAAGGTCCGCGGCTTCTACGACGGCGACGGCATGTACCGCGTGCGTTTCATGCCGTCCTTTGAGGGAAAGTATACTTATATCATAGAGGGAAGCGCCGTTGACATGCCGGCAACCGGGGCCTTTGAAGTCACAGCGCCCACAGGCAACAACCATGGTCCGGTGCAGGTGCAGGACGAAACCCTGCTGGCCTATGCCGACGGCACGCCCCATTACTCGCTGGGCACGACCTGCTATGCCTGGGTGAACCAGAGCATGGAATTGCAGGCGCAGACGCTGGACACGCTGTCGAAGTCGCCCTTCAACAAGATCCGCTTCTGCATATTCCCCAAGTTCTATGAGTTCAACAGGAAGGAGCCCATCACGTATCCCTTCGAGCGGGGAAGCGGCGAAGGGCTGGATCCGGCACTTGTTGAGATTCAGGCCAATCGCACCTACTGGCCGCTGGAGCCGGTGCCGGAGATGGACTACGGCTTCGACTACACCCGGCCCAACGTCGAGCACTTCCGGCGCTTCGACCTGCGAATCCGGCAGCTGATGGACATGGGCATCGAGGCGGACATCATACTGATGCACCCCTACGACCGCTGGGGCATGAACGAGATGAGCGCCGCGACCTGCGACGCCTGCCTCAGATACATGGTCGCCCGCTACAGCGCGTTCCGCAACGTGTGGTGGTCGCTGGCGAACGAATACGACATCATACCCACGAAGATGGCGGAGGACTGGGAGCGCTACGGCAAATTGATCGCTGAAAGCGATCCCTGTCATCACATGTGCTCCGTGCACAACTGCATCACCTATTACGATTTCTCAAAGCCCTGGTTGACCCACCAGTCCCTCCAGCGGACTGATTTCTACCGCACCACCGAGTACACCGACGAATTCATCGGGAAGTACCGCAAGCCCGCCGTGTGGGATGAGATCTGTTATGAAGGCGACATCAGCCTGGGCTGGGGCAACATCACGGCCCAGGAGCTGGTGCGCCGCTTCTGGGAGGCGTTCCTGCGGGGCGGCCACGCCGGGCACGGGGAGACGTATCTGGATGAGAACGACATACTGTGGTGGTCCCACGGCGGTATCCTGAAGGGCGACAGCGCGCCGAGAATAGCGTTTCTGAAAGGGATACTGGAGGAAACGCCCGGACGCGGCCTGCGCAAAACCGAGGGCATCTTCGACGAGGTGGTGGGCTGCGCCGTGGACGCGCCGGAGGACTACCGGATCCACTACCTCGGCATCTGCCAGCCGAAGTACCGCATGCTTGTGCTGCCCGAGGACGGCGACTTCGAGGTGGAGATCATCGACACCTGGAACATGGCGGTTACTTCCGCGGGCCTTCATCGCGGCGCGACTCGGATCGAGCTGCCGGGCAATCAGTACATGGCGATTCGCGTGAGGAGGGTGTAAGCATAAACAGGGACCCCATATTGGATATCAAAATAGAGGCCAACGGCCCCGCAGTGCACATGACCGGCGAAAACGGCGAGGTGCTGTAACTGCAGCGCAGCTTCCAGCCTGATCCCCTTCAAGGGGAGTGTGGACAGCGAGATATTCAGGGACATCGTGGAGCCCTGCGGCGTGGACACCCAGATGGTGAACGCGGCGCATGTGCGGCACATGTCCGCGAGGTACATGCTCACCGGCGCGATGGTCACCTCCTTCGCCCCGGCACTGCCCGAAATGTAAAGATTTATAGAGTACTTGACAAGTGACCTTTCGTTCACTATAATATGCGAACGAAAGGTCACTGCTTTTGAGTGGAGGGTTATCATGGCAAAGGATACAAGGGAGAGAATACTCGAATCGGCCCTTCAAGTGCCTTCACAGGACGACTATGGGGGCAGGAAGAGATACTATGGCAGCCTGTCCTTTTACAGGCAGGCGTTGATGATCGGCGTTCCCGTGATGCTGCAATCGCTGATCCAGTCCCTGGTCTCCCTGGTGGACAACTTCATGGTGGCGGGGCTGGGGGACGTGAAGATGTCCGGCGTGAGCGTGGCGGGCCAGATCCTGTTTGTGTTCATGGTGCTGTCCAACGCCATCTGCGCGGCGGGTGGCATCTACATGACCCAGTTTTCCGGGGCGAAGGACCGGGCGGGCATGCGCCAGGCGCTGCGGTTCAAGTTTTACCTGATCGGAGCCTTTATCGCTCTCTACCTGCTGGTGTGCTTTATGTTCCCAAGGCAGATCCTCAGCCTGATGGTGATCGGCAATGCCGAGGCGGAGGCGATACTGGACGCGGGCGAGGCCTACATGCGGCTCATGGGCTTCATGGGCGTGCCCTTCTGCGTTTCCGTGGTGCTGGCCACCTCCATGCGGGAGATCGGTCAGGTGCGCGTGCCGCTGGTGATCTCCGTCATCGGCACGCTCATCAACACGGGCCTGAACTGGGTGCTGATCTACGGCAACCTGGGCGCGCCACGACTGGAGGTGCGCGGCGCGGCCTACGCGACGCTGATTGCCCGTTTCATCGAAATGGCGCTTTACATTCTCTATGTCCTGCGCAATTCCCAGCCCTTCCTGGGCAGGCAAGGCAGCTTTGCCAAAGGCAAAGCTGGTCTGACAAAAAAGTCAGACTGCCACGCCTCAAATCAGGAATTTGAGGCGCGGCACCGAGGGGAGAAGCTGCGCACGGACTGGAGGCTGTTCGGCGACATCCTGCGGCGAGGGTGGTTGATGCTGTTCTCCGAGGTGCTGTGGGTCATCTCCGAAACCGTCACCACCGCCGTGTATAACGGGCGGGGCGGCGCGGACGTGGTCTCGGGCATGTCGGCGGGCTGGGCCATCGTAAACCTGCTGTTCGTATCCTTCAGCGGCATCAACACGGCCACCTCCGTCATCATCGGCAAGACGCTGGGAAAGGGGCAACTGGACGAGGCGCGGAGGCAGAGCCGGTGGATGCTGTCCGCCGCTGTGGTGTTCGGGCTGTTCATGACCCTGATGGGCGCGTTGGTGACGCTGCTGACGCCGCTGGTGTTCGGCCATCTTTCCCCGGTGGCCCAGGGCATCTGTCGGGATTTGGTGCTGCTGGTATCCTTGTATATGCCCCTGTGGGTCTACAGCAACGTGCAGTTTTCCATAGCCCGCGCGGGAGGCGACACGGCCATGGGCGCGGTGGTGGACGGCTGCGTGACGCTGGCCGTGGTCATTCCCGGCCTGCTGCTTCTGGCGCGGATGACCGACTGGGGGCCGGTTCTGATGTACGGTGTATTGAAGCTGACGGACATCGTCAAGATCACCGTCGCCCACCTGTGGCTGAAAAACGAGAAGTGGGTGAAGAACCTGACGGTGCAGGCGGCATCTATGTGATTTCAGAACCGGACCAGCTTGACCTGTTGCCGAAGGGCGCGATGCGAATCCTGGTCAGCGCGGATTTGGATGCGATCAAGGCCCGATTCAGGGCCAGAATGCACGGTGTTCTGCCCGTGCCGGTCGAATGGATGCTTGAAAGCAAACATGGCATGTTTGATCATTGCGCTTATGATAACGGTACGACGGCGTCAACGGCGATGCGGCTGCGCTGTGCGAGCAGCTGAGGAGAATTGGCAGCAATACCGATGAGAAATAATGGGAGGAATACCTGTGAAAGCGTATATCGCATACTGTGGGCTGGACTGCGAGGTCTGCGAGGCCCGAATCGCGACGGCGAATCACGACGACGTGTTGCGCCGCAAGGTTGCCAGGGAATGGTCTGAACTGAATGGCGTGGAGATCACCCCTGACATGATCCACTGCGCTGGCTGCCGGATCGACGGAGTTAAGACGCCCTACTGTGATTCGCTCTGTCCGATCCGTCAATGCGCCCTCGCAAGAGGCGTCGAGACCTGCGGGAGCTGTGACGGGATGGAATCCTGTGAAAAGCTCGGTCCAATTCTTAAGAACAGTGCGGACGCCAACTGGAATTTGCGCGGATATGTCCTCGCCTCCCTGCGGGACCGGCCGGAACTGCTGGAACGGGCGGCGGCATGGTTCCACGCAAAGTGGGGCGTTCCAAAGCAGGCCTATCAGGAGCGCATGATGGAGTATATAAGCGGCTCGACGGAGTACGGCTGGTACCTGTGCCTGGACGGTGACTGCATCGTTGGCGGACTGGGGGTCATCGACAACGACTTTCACGACCGCCCTGACCTTGCGCCGAACGTATGCGCCGTCTACACGGAGGAAGCCTTTCGGGGACGAGGTATCGCGGGACGTCTGTTGAATACGGCGGTGGAAGACATGCGCACAAAGGGCATAACACCGCTGTACCTCGTCAGCGACCACGTTGGATTCTATGAGCGCTATGGCTGGGAATACCTGTGCATGGTCCATGAGGACGGCACGCAAAGGCAGACTCGGATGTATGTACACCGTTGATCGAATGAAAGGAGAAGACCAGATGGGTAGTATGACCGCGCTGGAGATGATCGTGGATCGCCGGATGCGCATGACCCGCGCGGGTCTTGTAACTGCCTGCCGTGTGAAATCCATAGGCTGCGATTTGTCAAAGCCCACTTGGAAAGAGAGCCTTATCTACGAGCACATAGACACGGGCGAGGCGACCGAGGCGTTTTTCAAGGACAGCGACATGACCGCCCCGGCGGGGATGGGCTACTGCCTGGCGGTGAGAGAGTGAGAGGATAGAACGATGAAGTGGTACGCTGACAGGCTCAGAATACTGGATGACATTGAGCCGGTCATCTCCGTATGTGGGGATGACTGCGCGGTATGCCCGCGCTTCCTTGCGCGAACCGAGGAAGAATTGCACGAGACCGCCCTGTTCTGGTATCGCGCTGGTTGGCGGGACCGGGTGGTCGACAACGATGAAATCCGTTGCACCGGCTGCGGTTGCCGACCGACCTGCAGCTTCATGCTGCGGCCCTGCTCCCGGGAGCACGACGTCAGCGCCTGCCGGGACTGCCCGGATTTCGAGTGCGACAAAGTCCGGGACACCTATGAACGCTCCGAGGCAAAGAAGCGTCAGTGCGAAAGCGCCTGCGACAGCCCGGAGGAATTCAGGATGCTGTGCAGGGCCTTCTACCAGAAGGAGAAGAACATGCGGGGAGATCCCGCACAGCGGGATAGATGACCGCATGTCATCCTGAAATCGGAGCGCTGAAAAAGCCCTTGACGCTCACACTGTGGCAGGCATTACAAGCGGTTTAAAGGCCCCGGTCCATTATGGGCCGGGGCGGTAAGGAAGAGGATCGTCGGCATGTGAGTCGGGTCATGATGGAGTACAATGGCGAAGCGTTCATCAACACCCGGGGACGGTTCTCTGTGCTGACGGGACAAAGAAATAGTGATGATTTGTCCTACGCCCCACCGGCGGCAGGGGCGCCACCATCCGAGTCGCTCCCAGCGGCTGGTATCATTCCCCGCTTTCCAGCAGCAGATTGTCGTTGCTGTCACACCACCCGAACGTTCCTGTAAGTACGAAATCTATAGGGTCAGCATCGGAAAAATCCATGTACTTGGTGTATCGGGCAGCAGTCGTGTATGAACCGGTTATATGCCAGTTTTTATCAATGCTGTCCAGCAGCGCCTGCATTTTGGGGTTTTCTGATGTCACCTCCACCTTGAAACCTTCGTTTTGTGATGTGGAGCCATCTGTTTCATCTTTTGAGGTTCCGTATTTATAGCCCGTGATATGGACGGTGACTTCCGCTCCGTACAGGCTTTCGTGTGTCGTGTCCGGCATGTACTCAGTCGTGATGTGATAGGGCTCCGGGAGAATGGGATATCTGGGAAATTCATCGGACACGCTTTGAAATGCCTCCATTACTTCTTCCGTTGCAAGAAAAATGCCCTCATAGTAGTAATACCCGATTTCCAGCTCCTCTTTGCTCTTGTGCTTAACCTCGGCTGCAAGAGAACAGCAGCCGAATAAAGTAAGGCAAAGGAAGAGCACGATCACCGTTTGTAGCTTATTCTTATGAATCACACAGCCTCATCTCCTCACCAAGTTCCGAGTTGCTTGCCCTCACTATACCACATTTCCGGCGCTTTGAAAAGCCCCTAATCCCGAGCCGCCGGGGACTCGCATAAGCGTCAGGCAAAACCGTCCTAGAGTGTGTTTCTAAATTCGCCAGGATGCATTGGGTTGGAAACGCCGTTGCAGTTACGGCGTCTTTGCCTGCATTTCTGGGTTGATTTCCCTTGACTTAGCGTCCGAGGGGCTACCGACCCGTTCGACGGGGAACTCCGCCCCGTTCGACGGGGGGCTCCGCCCCGTTCTTACTGAAAACGCTCCACCGGAGCGTTTTCCAGGCGCTCGAACCACTGAAAACAGTCCACTGGACTGTTTTTCGGGCGCTTGACCCCACTAAGCCTGCGGAAAATCGCCTTGAAATGCAGGCAAATCCGCTCGAAACCGCATCTCCAAGCATTTAGAAACACCCCCTAATGCCTTTGTCCTGAGATGTTTTGGGGGTTGTGTTATGTTCGATTTTCCTATATAATAGATAGTAATGATTTGCTTAATACTGTGGAAATACCCGGAACGAAGTATCTGTCTAACCGCGTTGCCGGTTGGCAACGGGAAATAAGGAGGCAAGACTATGAAGCGTTTTCTCATGGCATCTTTGACGGTTCTCGCATGCATGACCCTGTTGTCCCTCTGCGTAGCGGCCTGCGCCGAGGCGCCGACACACCTGATCTGGTGGACGTATTCCGCCAGCGGGGATGCTCCGGCGGCCTTGCAGGAGGTGCTTGAACGGGCGAACGCCATCAGCGCAGAGGAGATCGGCGTCACTGTCGATCTTCTGATGAAGACGGACAGCCAGGTCAGCCTTGATCTGAACACGGGCGAGTACTACGACATGATCTTCACCTGTGACTGGTACAACAACTTTGACGGCAATGCGCAATTGGGTTACTATTATGATCTTACCGACCTGATTCAGACGGAGGCGCCCGACCTGTATGCCGCCGTTGACCCCTGGTGGGATATCGGCACGCTGAATGGCAGGGTCTACGGCGTGCCGATGCTGAAGGATCTGGGCGCAGAGGTCTTTTTTCGACTCAACAGCGACTATTTTGAGGGGGAGAAGGGCCTCGTCCTGCCGGAGGAGATGTCCTTTGCCGATCTGGAGCCGCTGCTGAAGATGTACAAGGAGGATCATCCGTCCGAATATCCGTTCTATCTGACCGGCAGCGGACCGCTGGGCATGTTCCAGACCCATGAGCGCATCGTAGGCAATTATCTGGTCATTCCCTACAGCAAGGCGGGAACCCCGGACGGCACAAAAATCATTCCCGTGTGGGAAGACGAGGAATACATGGAAAAGCTCCGCTGCCTGCATCGCTGGTATGAGCTGGGCTATATCAACCCGGACGCCGCCACGACCGAGGACATGCCCTATTCGCTGGGCAATCCGGTTCGAACCGGCACCGCGTGGACCGGCTATAAGGGATGGTCGAACCCGGAGATCGTGGGCTTCAATGTCAAGCTGGTGCGCTTCATCGGGCCGAATATGTCGCGCAGCACGCAGCAGGGCGCGCTGATCGCCGTCAACGCCGCCGCGTCGGAGGCGAATGTGAAGGCGTGCCTCAAGTACATGGAGCTTCTGTATACCAACAGGCAGCTGAGGGATACCCTGGCCTACGGCATCGAGGGCCGCCATTTCAACTATTACGAGGACACCGTCATCCGCACGGAGCTGGGCAGCGAGGAATACACCATGGATAATTTCCAGACCGGCCCCGCCGTCAGCGCGTCGGTGGTTTCGGCCAATGAAGCGGTGCTCGCGGACCCGGACCAGTGGCAAAAGGTTTACGAGGGCTACCGGCACGCAAGGCTCAGCGATACCCAGGGCTTCAGCTTCGATATGGAAACCATGGAAGCGGAGCGCTCCGTCCTGAGCGCTATATGGAGCAACCGCCTCGCCGAGCTGGTGACGGGAACCATCGACCCGGACGAGGCCATCGCGTCGATCCGCCAGGAGATGGAAGCCGCCGGGCTGAACCAGGTGCGTCAAGAGGCACAGCGGCAGCTGGACGCCTATCTGGAGACGAGACAGTGAAATGGAAGTGGAAGCTGGACAACGACAGCATCGGCAAGGCCGTTGCCCAGGCGGAAAAAGAAGCGGAAAAGGTCGGCGTGGAGGGCGAACAAAGGCTGCGCTTCGCGCTTTCCCTCGAGGAGAGCCTGCTCATTTGCAGGGAGCGGTGCGGGGAAAACGCAACCGTTTCCCTGCGAATGGTTCAGCGGGGGCGGCAGTTGAATGTGGAAATCGTTCTCCCGACGGCGTTCACCGGTGTGTTCGCCAGGGAGGATTCGCCGCTGACCGTTCTGTTGAATGAATGGGAAAGCGTAACACGGAACGGGAAAAAGTGTCGGATATACACGCTTGAGCTCGAAAGGACCAGAGGCGACCTTCTTCGCTTTGTCTGGCAATACACGCAGCCCCACAAGTGGTGGTTTATACTGGGCGTGACGACGCAGGCCATACTTGTCGCGATTCAGGTCGCGGCCCCGCTGATCAGCGCAAGGGTCATCGTCGCGCTGACGCAGGGGGTAGCCGGGCAGATCATGATTGCCGCGGCAGCGCTGCTGGCGATCAACGCCGTCTCGGACGTGGTCACCATAGCCTGCAACCGGGCGTACAATGTGGTTTATAACAAGACGCTGACGCTGCTGGAGGCGGACCTGGTGCACCATGTGCTGAGAGTAACCAGCCAGTGCCTGGATCAGAAGGGAACGGGGCTTTTCATACAGCGCCTCACCCAGGACACCGCCCAGCTGGCGACGGGATTCAATACGCTGGCGGATTTGATCTCCCAGTCTGTCGAGAAGATCGGAATACTGGTCGCGGTGCTGATCCTGAACCGCGCTGCGTTTGCGGGGATGATCGGCATTCTGGCGGTGCAGACCGTGATCGAGACCATCCGCACCCGCCGCTTGAAGGCCAACGATCATATCTATCGCAACGCCAATGAACGCTACACCGGTTTTGTCAGCGAGATGATCCGCGGCGCGAAGGACGTGAAGCTCACCCATAGCGAGGACACCTTTGAAACGGAGCTCGTCCGCCGAATCGTGGACGCCAACAGCAAGCGGATGAGGATGCAGAATCAATCCGCCGTATTCCAGCTGTTTCGCATGGAAATCGGCTCCTTTGGCACCTACGGCTTTATCGCCGTGCTGGCCCTTTTGATCTCGCAAAAGCAGATCGAGCCCGCCGAAGCGCTGGTGTTGTTCAACTATCGCTCCGGCATAGGCATTACCGCCATACAGCTGATCGGCTCCCTGATGGAGTTTGCGAGGGGGCTGGAGCTTTCCGCCGAGCGGGTCATCGCCATCATCAGCAGCCCGGAATTTCCCAAGGACCGGTTCGGCCGGCGGCGCCTGGACAACGTCAAAGGAGAGATACGCTTTGAACACGTCCGCTTTTCCTATGGCAGGCGGTGGCGCAAGGCCTCGGCGGGCTGGGTGCTGAACGACATGAGCTTTGTCATTCATCCCGGGGAATCGGTGGCGCTGGTCGGCGCCAGCGGCTGCGGCAAGAGCACGGTGTTCAACCTGATCTGCAAGCTGTATGAAGCGGGCGAGGGAACCGTCAGGATCGACGGCGAGGACATACGGGAGCTGGACGAGGAATCCATACGGGGAAGCCTGTCCGTCGTCAGCCAAAACCCGTACCTGTTCCAGCTCAGCATACGGGAGAACCTTCGCCTGGTAAAGCCGGATATGACGGAGGCTCAGATGCGCGCGGCGTGCAGGATGGCCTGCATAGACCGGGATATAGAGGCGATGCCCGAGGGCTACGATACCCACATCGACGAAAATGGCGTGAATCTCTCCGGCGGCCAGCGGCAGCGGCTCGCCATCGCCAGGGCTTTGCTGAAGGATTCCAGAGTGCTGATGCTGGACGAGGCAACCAGCGCGCTGGACAACATGACGCAGGCGAAGATCCAGCAGGCCATCGCCAATATTCGTGGGGAGAGAACCATCATTACAATTGCCCATCGCCTGTCCACCGTGGTGCACTCGGACAGGATCATGGTCATCGAGAATGGCCGCGTTCTGGACCAGGGGACACACCGGGAAT
The DNA here is from genome assembly GCA_017432405.1 of Clostridia bacterium. Next base: position 11,880 of record JAFRJF010000210.1, read on the forward strand.
TGCTGGAACGGTGCAAAACCTACAGAAAGCTGTATGAAGCGGAGTTGGGGGCGGCATGAAGAAGCGGGAATACGTCAAAGGGAAACTCCGGCATTCCGACCGGTCGCTGATGCTCCTCTCGCTGCCGGCCGTGTTGTGGTATGTCTGCTTTTGCTATCTGCCGTTGTTTGGCATCATCATGGCGTTCAAGAAGTACCGCCTCGTGCCGGGCAAGGGCTTTTTGTACAGCCTGTTCGCGGGGAGCAGATGGGTCGGGCTGGATAACTTCCGGTATCTGTTCATGAACCCCCAGATGGGAACGGTGATACGCAACACCGTGCTGTATAATCTGGCGTTCCTGGCGCTGGATCTGACTTTGCCGGTGGCGCTGGCGATTGCGCTGTCCTACCTGCGGTCCGGGCGCCTGCGCTCTGCGGCGCAGACGGCATCCATGTTCCCGCATTTTCTGTCCTGGATGATCGTAAGCTACTTCGCCTTTGCCTTCCTCTCGACGGACAGGGGCCTGCTGAATTCCATTCTGAGGACCTTTGGAAAGCCTGCCGTGTCATGGTATCAGACGCCGGGCGCCTGGCCTTGGCTGCTGACGCTGATCCACGTGTGGAAGGGCTTCGGCTACGCCATGGTGCTGTACTATTCCTATGTGATCGGGATCGACCAATCGCTGTATGAGAGCGCGGCGATCGACGGGGCCGGAACGGCGCAGATGATCCGCTATATTACCCTGCCGCAGTTAAAGGGCGTCATCGTGACGATGGGCCTGCTCAGCCTGGGCGGCATCTTCAACAGCGACTTTGGGCTGTTTTATCAGGTTCCGCGCAATTCCGGGGCGATCCTGTCCACCACGCAGACGGTGGATGTGTATATCTACAAGGCGCTCATGGATCAGGCCAATTACGGCTTCAGCGCGGCGGGAAGCCTTTTGCAGAACGGAATTGGCTGCGCGCTTCTGCTGCTGGCCGATTTCGCGGTCCGGCATGTGGACCAGGAGGTGGGTCTGTGAAGCAATGGAACCAGGCCGGGCCGATTGCCCACGCCCTGCTCGTCGCACTGTTTGTGCTGGTGAGTATTTCGGCGCTGCTGCCGCTGGTCTTTGTGGCGGTCATCTCCCTCTCTTCGACAGCGTCCATTGCGGCGAAGGGTTACAGCTTTTTCCCGATGGAGTGGTCCCTGGACGCATATCGGTATATGTGGACAAAGCTCGAATACATCGGCCACTCATTTTTGGTCAGCTGCCTGATTACGCTGGTCGGTACGGCGCTGTCCCTTGGCTTGATCGGCACTATGGCGTTTGTGCTGAGCCGGCGGGAATTCCGGCTGCGGAAGCTGTACACGGCGATTGTGGTCATTCCCATGTTCTTCGGGGGCGGCCTCGCCGCCGGATATGTGGTGAATACGCAGTTGTTTCACCTGAAGGATTCCCTATGGGCGCTGATCCTGCCGGGCGCTTGCTCCAGCTGGTATATACTGGTGATGCGAAACTATTTCCGCCAGAATATCCCCGGCGAAATGCTGGAATCGGCTCAACTGGATGGCGCTTCCATATTCCAGGTCTTTTGGCGATTTGTAGTGCCGGTTTCCGCGCCGGTGATGATTACGGTCGGGGTCTTTGAAGCGTTTGGATACTGGAACAGCTGGTATTATGCCATGCTGTACCTGGGGTCAAACCGTCAGGAGCTCTTTCCGCTTCAGTATGTCCTCTATCATTTGCAGAAAAACGTGGAATTCATGGCCTCCAACGAAAACATCTCCGGGGCCGTGATGCGCAGCCTGCCTACGGAGAGCTTTCGCATGGCCATGGTGGTGATCACCATACTGCCGATCCTCGTCAGCTATCCGTTTTTCCGCAGATACTTTTTGAAGGGGTTGACCGTTGGGGCGATCCGATGATGCTCCGCGCAGAAAGGAAAGCGCGCGCATGGCGGGAAACGGGGCGGCAGCCCGCTTTTCGATCGTGCCCCGGGACCGCCTGTTCCGTCGGCGCTGTTCAGCCGTGGCAGCGCAGGGGCCGCCACCGCTTTCCATGAAAGACGGAATTCCATGACGGCAAAGAGGAATTGCGCGCACTTCCGCGCACGAGACGGCGCCGCCGCTACATTGTCGTTTTCTCATGCATGGTGTACCATATCGGGGGGCTATTCAGAAACACACCCATATTCACTTGTGGGACAAGGGGACGGTTCTCTTGTCCCATCTCACCAGAGTGAGATCGAGGATGAGGGCGTTTGACTGAAACGGCGATTGCCGTAATCCAACAGGGTCGTGAAGTACTCGCTTCTGTCGGGCCCGTCCGCGCGCTCCAAGAGAATCTGAACCGCCTCGCCGGACAGGCAGTCATTGTCGGCGAGCAGGTGCATCAGCGACTTGTCCCTGAGCGCTTCAGCGATGAAAGCCGTGGGATGGGACCGCATCCAGCCGGTACAGGCCTCGGCGACCTCGGGCCGGAAGGGAATGCCCAGGTTCATCGCGCGGGCATAGCCGAGGCATACGCGCTTGCGCCACGGGCCGGGAAAGGCCTCGGGCGGCTGAAGCGGCGCGACGATCACTGCCTGCCGGGCATCCGCGAGCACGGACAGCGTTGCCGGATCGCAGGCCGCGTTGACCACCAGAGTACGCAGTCCGGCGCATCCGGACAGCGCTCCGGCGCCAATGCGGGCCAACGATTCCGGCAGCTCCAGCCATTCCAGCGCGGCGCAGCGGTAGAAGGCCCGCTCGCCGATTTCGCGCACCCCGTCTGGAATCGAAAGCCGCTTCAGTAAACGGCAGCCTTCAAAGGCGCGCGGCCCCACAGCCTCCAGCCCCGGCGGCAGCTCGATGGCCTCCAGCGACCGGCAATCCAGGAAGGCTTCCGCGGCGATGCGGTCCATGCCCGGCGACAGGCGGACCGATGCCAGGCGATGGCAGCCGGAAAAGGCGCCTGCGCCGACGGACTTCACGGTTCCCGGAAGCTCGACTACCTTCAGGCATACGCAATCCGCCAGGGCGCTCGCTCCGATGCGCTCCAGGACGTCGCCGAAATCGACGCGCAGCAGGGCGTCGTTTCCCGCCAGCGCCTGGCCGGCGATGACGCGGGTTCCCCTGGGCACGGCATAGTCCCGCTTCACCCTGGCGTGCACGAGCATCCCCTGGGCCTCCAGGTAGCAGGTGTCAAGCCCCAACAGGCTTTTGGGAAGCGCATTTGCGGACAGCTCCGTCACGCGCTTCGGAATGGACAAGTCCTTCAAAGAAGGGCAATCTGCGAAGGCCATGGGTCCGATTCGCGTCAGGCCCTCGGGCAGGCGAACGTACGAGAGGGACTTACAGCCCGCGAAGGCGCGCTCCCCAATCTGCGAGATGCTCTCAGGGAGTGCTATTGACCTCAGCGCGGCGCAGCCGTAGAAGGCCCTGTCGGGGATTTCAGACAGGCCGGCCGGCAGGTCTATGCGCTCAAGCGCCGCGCAGCTCTGGAACGCCTGCGCCCCGATCTGTCCAAGGCCATCGGGCAGCCTCAGCCCGACGAGACCGGAGCAGCCCTGGAACGCGCTCCTGCCGATGCGGCGCAGGCCCTCCGGCAGCGATACGCGGCGCAGGCCGGACTTTCCCTGAAGCGCGGACGCGCCGATGGCGACGACCCTCCTGCCGCCGATCCCGGAGGGAATCTCCAGCGACGCGCCGCAGTTTTCCACGCCGGTGACGACGACGCCGTCTTCTTCCTCTGCCAGGTGGAGCTCTGTTTTCGATGGCACGGCCTGCGGCGCCATTTCGGTTGAGACGGTCGGCGTCGGTTCGTCCTCCCAAAGCTGCAGCCGGGCCATTGACGGTTCTCCCATATCCTGACCTCCCGCAAATCGGCATTCCCCATAACAGTATATCCCATTTTCCAGTCCGGGGCAATCTCATATTAACAGCGCTATGTTAGAATAATACAAATTCTCTTCCGGAGGACGCCCATGCAGGATAACCCGCGTCTTTTCGAGCTGGCTGACCAGGTGATGACCCTCAACCGAAACGCCCTCGTCATGAATCTGCGCTTTATGGACATGGCGGTGTTTCGCCTGCGCGCGGAACCGGCGGACACCACGCTGGCCACCGACGGGCGCTATCTGTTCTACGGCCCGGCGCACATGCTTCGCCGGTATATGCTTAATGAGGCGCTGCCTGCCCGGGACTACCTGCACGTCCTGCTGCACTGCGTCTTCAGGCATCCCTTCATCGACACGCTGGTGGACCGCAGACTTTGGGACCTGGCGGCGGATATCGCTGTGGAGGCGTTGATCGTCTCGCTGGCGCTGCCGCGCTTCGAAGCCGGGCGGGAGCTGGATCAGCGGCCCATCGTCGACGCGCTGACGGAGAAGCTGGGCCTGTTGACTGCGGAGAAGCTGTACCACTTCTTTCGGGACAATCCTCCGCCGGATATCTGGCAGGACGTGTTTCGCGCCGACGATCACGGACTGTGGTACCGTCTGCGCCGCCGTCAGGAAGCCCTGAACGGCAAGCGGGGCGGCGAGGCGGAGGACGCGGCAGACAGCTCCGGCGACAGCCAGGCTGCGGCGCAGAACGACGCGGCCGCCGGGGACAGGCAGCCGTCCCTGGGCAACGACGGGGAAAACGGCGAGAACGGTGACGAAGCCATCGACATTCCGCAGTCAGAGGGGGAGAACAGCGCGGGGGACGATTCGACGCGCTCCCTCTCCGCCCATTCCCGGGACGACGGGGACGAGGGCCGCAGCCGGTCACGCCTGATGCGCTCGGAGGCGGGCGGCGAATCCGGCGAGAGCCTGTACCGCAAGTCGGACGGCGGCAAGCCCCAAAACCAGAACGTGGGGCAGGGGCTGGACACGGAGGGCGGAGAGAGCAGCACGCCCGCCGGTTCCCAGAGCCGCAACGAACGCACCCGGGGCGGCGTGGAATCCGCCACCGCCAACGGCACCAGCGGCGATTCCGGGAACGCGGCCACCCAGGGCGATTCCCCGTCGGGAGGCAGCGGCTCGGGACAGGCCGACGCCCAGGTCCTTGAGCCGGGGAAAGGGGGAGAAGGCAGGAACGACTCCGCGGAGCGTTTGGACGAACTCGAAGCCGACAGCCGCGCCGAGCTGACGCGCCAGTGGCAGGAGGTGAGCGAGCGCATCCAGATGGATCTGGAGGCGCAGGCCCACCAGCGCGGCGCGCAGGCCGGCAGCCTGTTCCGCCAGCTGGAGATCGCCAATCGTGAAAAGTACGACTACGCGGACTTCCTGAGAAAGTTCGCCGTGCTGGGCGAGCACATGCAGTTAAACGACGACGAATTCGACCAGATCTTCTATACCTACGGGCTGCGGCTGTACGGCAACCTGCCGCTGATCGAGCCGCTGGAGACGAAGGAGGTCAGGCGCATACGGGATTTCGTGATCGCCATAGACACCTCCGCCTCCACCAGCGGAGCCCTGGTGGAGCGTTTTTTGTCGCGCACCTGGGAGGTGCTGTCCAGCGAGGAGAGCTTCTTCAAAAAGATCCACATTCGAATCCTGCAGTGCGACGCCGATATCCAGGAGGAGGCGGTGATCGCCTGCCGGGAGGATTTCGAGCGCTACATGCGGGATTTTACGGTCAAGGGACTGGGCGGCACCGATTTCAGGCCGGTATTCCGGCGCGTGGACGAGCTGCTGCGCCAGGGGGCATTCACGCACCTTCGGGGGCTGATCTACTTCACGGACGGCGAGGGCGTCTATCCCGTCCGGAAGCCCGACTACGAGACCGCCTTCGTGTTTGTGAAGCGGCCCGACGACGCCGCGCCGGACGTGCCCGCCTGGGCCATCAAACTGGTATTGGATGAGGGGGACATTTAAATGAATATCAAGCAGGCAAAGCAGCAGGTCGAATACGCCGTGAAGGCCTATCTCACCCTGGATGAGCTCGGACAGCCGGCCATACCCGTCGAACGCCAGCGCCCGATCTTCCTGATGGGCGCCCCGGGCATCGGCAAGACGGCCATCATGTCGCAGATCGCCCAGGAGCTGGGCATTGGCCTGGTGGCCTATTCGATGACCCACCACACCCGCCAGAGCGCCCTCGGCCTGCCCTTCATCGTGCAGAAGTCCTACGGCGGCGAGATGTGCGACGTGTCCGAATACACCATGTCTGAGATCATCGCCAGCATCTACGATTGCATGGAGGACGGCGGCGTCAGGCAGGGCATACTGTTCCTGGACGAGATCAACTGCGTTTCGGAGACCCTCGCGCCGTCCATGCTGCAATTCCTCCAGTTCAAGACCTTTGGCCGCTGGTCCGTGCCCCAGGGCTGGGTGGTGGTCACCGCGGGCAACCCGCCGGAGTTCAACAATTCGGTGCGTGAATTTGACATCGTCACCTGGGACCGCCTGAAGCGCATCGACGTGGAGCCGGACTACGACGCCTGGAGGGAATACGCGCTGAACCACCGCGTGCATCCCGCCGTGACCAGCTACCTGGAGATTCGCAAGGGCGACTTCTATAAGATCGAATCCACCGTGGACGGCAAGCGGTTCGTCACGGCCCGGGGCTGGGTGGATCTTTCCGATATGATCAAGCTGTTCGAGAGGAACGGCTTTCCGGTGGACGAGACGCTGGTGGGGCAGTATTTGCAGGATCCGAAGATCGCCAAGGGCTTTGCCGTGTATTACGACCTTTTCAACAAGTACCGCTCCGACTATCAGGTGGAGGCCATACTGGCCGGCGAGGCAACGGAGGACATTCGCTCCCGCGCCCGGGAAGCTCGCTTCGACGAGCGGCTTTCGCTGCTTTCGCTGCTGACGGACGCCGTGGGCGACGGCATTCGCAGGGCGCTGCGGGATGAAAGGGCGTTGAATGAGATCGTCAGGCGGCTGCGCGCCGACAAAGCCCGCTTTGCCACGGCTGACCCGGAAGCGGCGCGGAAGCGCCTTATCGAAACCGCGGAAGCCGTCACGCGGTCCATCGCGGCGCGCCGGCAGGCCAACGCGCTGCCGGACGAGGAGGCCCGCGCGGGCATGAAGGCCGCCAGGCTGCTGGAGGACTTTGCCGGCGAGCTGGGCGACGATGTGGCGCAGCCCTTCGCCTGGCTTGGCCAGCGCTTCGACCGGGAGAGCGCCGCCCTGCAACGGGACGCCGCCGGCGTGCGCCGCCAGCTGGACAACATATTCTCCTTCTGCGAGGCGGTGTTCCCGGAGGGGCAGGAGCTGTTATTGCTTGTGACGGAGCTTTCCGTGGATGCCTCCAGCGCCCGCTTCATCGGCAAGTACGGCTGCGAGGCCTATTTCCGCTACAATCGCGAATTGATGTTCTATGAGCGCAATCGGGAGTTGAACCGGGAGATTGCGGCGCTAAAGCTGGATTTGACGGACGATAGCGCGGAAGGCCATTGCGGCCGTTGCGCTCACAACCGCGAAGAGGGGCGCTGCGATGGGAAATAAACAGGGGAGTGCCGGGAGCCCGCGAAACACTGACTTTGGCGCCTGTTTGTGGTATGATATAAATAATCGGCTCGAATATGCCTGCTGCAACTGCAATGTGAACGTGTGCTACGCGCTGCGCACGTCCCAGCTGTTCAACACCCCCAACATGAGCCGCTCCGCCTACGTGGCCCACGTGGACCCGAAGAACTGCGTGGCTTGCGGGCGCTGCGTGGAATACTGTCCCGCCGGGGCGGTGAAGCTGGGCCAGAAGCTGTGCGGGGCGGACGGCACGTGCCAAACCTATCCCAAGCACGCCCTGCCCGGCGACCACTTCTGGAGCGAAAAGGATTGGGACTGGGACTACCGGGACAACAATCGAAAGAACTGCTATGACACCGGCACCGCGCCCTGCAAGACGACCTGCCCGGCCCACATCGCCGTGGAGGGCTATCTGAAGCTGGCCAGCCAGGGCCGCTACCGGGACGCGCTGGCGCTGATCAAGAAGAACAATCCGCTGCGGCGTGGAGGTCGGCAGGGACGTGACCATTTCCCGGCTGCGCGCGCAGGGCTATAAGGCCTTCTACATCGCCATCGGCTGCCAGGGCGGTCGGCTGACCGGCGTGTCCGGCGAGGACGCCGAAGGCGTGGTCACCGCCGTGGACTTCCTGCGCAAGACCTCCGCCGGTGAGGCGTGGCCCCTGACCGGCGACGCGGTGGTCATCGGCGGCGGCAACGTGGCCGTCGACGTGTCCCGCACGGCGATGCGTTGCGGCGCCGCGAAGGTCAGCCAGTACTGCCTGGAGAGCGAAAAAGAGATGCCCGCCTCGGACGAGGAAGTGGCCGAGGCCAGGGCCGACGGCGTGGCGGTCAACTGCGGCTGGGGGCCGAAGGAGATCCTGACCGAAAACGGGAAGGTCACGGGCATCGTGCTCAAGCGCTGCGTGTCCGTGTATGACGCTGACCACCGCTTCAGTCCGAAGTACGACGAGAGCGACACCGTCACCGTGCCCTGCGCCCAGGTGTTCCTGGCCGTGGGCCAGAGTATACAGTGGGGCAAGCTTATCGAAGGCACGGGCGTGAAGACCGGCCGGGGCAACGGCGCGCTGGTGGACGGGCTGACCTGCCAGACCGACGAGCCGGACATCTTCGCCGGCGGCGACGTGGTCACCGGGCCGAAGTTCGCCATCGACGCCATCGCGGCGGGCAAGGAGGCGGCCATCTCCATCCATCGCTTCGTGCAGCCCCACACCTCTCTGACCATCGGTCGCAACCGCAACGACTATATCGAACTGGACAAGGGCGACATCCGCGTGGGGGATTACGACCACTCGAAGCGCCAGGTTCCCGGCGTGGACAGCAGCATTGACCAGAAGAGGTCCTTTCGCGATCCGGCGAAGGTGTGCATCTCGGACCCGGTGGCCGCCAGGGGCAGCAGGAATAGATTGGCAAGGCGGCTTTGATCTTCGCGGGATCGATCACCAGGGGGCTGCGCGCTTTTCGCCGGGCGGGCAGCCCTCGTCATTATTGCGGGAGACACTAAGGCGTTAATGTTTGGTTAAACAGAGACTATAATCCCCCGGGGGAGCTTGCGAAAGGGGGCTTCGGTCGCTTATAATGGACTCACGCTCAATGAAACAGTTCCCATGTTTCTGGAAAGGGTTGCGCTGCGTGGTGAACAGTGCAGCCCCTTTCTCTGTCTTTGAAAGCAGCGGCAAAAAAGCTGTTGATTATATTCTTTAGGAGGAATGTACTATGGCACGTTTTACTCTCCCCCGGGACATTTATTTCGGCAAGGGCGCCCTGGAAAACCTGAAGGGCCTGAAGGGCAAGAAGGCCATCATCTGCGTGGGCGGCGGCTCCATGAAGCGCTTTGGCTTCCTGGACCGCGCGAAGAAGTACCTTGAAGAGGCCGGCATGGAGGTCGCGCTGTTCGAGGGCATCGAGAGCGATCCCTCCGTCGATACCGTCATGAAGGGCGCGGCCGTCATGCAGGATTTCGGCCCCGACTGGATCGTGGCCATCGGCGGCGGCAGCCCCATCGACGCGGCCAAGGCCATGTGGATCAAGTATGAGTATCCCGAGTGCACCTTCGAGGACATGTGCAAGGTGTTCGGCATCCCCGAGCTGCGCCGCAAGGCCCACTTCTGCGCGGTGTCCTCTACCAGCGGCACGGCCACCGAGGTGACCGCGTTCTCGATCATCACCGACTACCAGAAGGGCATCAAGTACCCCATCGCCGACTTTGAGATCACCCCCGACGTGGCCATCGTCGACCCGGAGCTGGCCGAGACCATGCCCAAGAAGCTGGTGGCCCACACCGGCATGGACGCCATGACCCACGCCATCGAGGCCTATGTCTCCACCGCCAACAGCGACTACACCGACCCGCTGGCCATTCATGCCATCGAGATGATCATGAAGGACCTGGTGCCCAGCTACAACGGCGACATGACCGCCCGCGACCACATGCACGACGCCCAGTGCCTGGCCGGCATGGCGTTCTCCAACGCGCTGCTGGGCATCGTCCACTCCATGGCCCACAAGACCGGCGCGATCTTCGCCGACTACGGCGCCCACATCATCCACGGCGCGGCCAACGCCATGTACCTGCCGAAGGTCATCGCTTTCAACGCCAAGGACGCCACCGCCAAGAAGCGCTATGGCGTGATCGTGGACTACATGGGCATCGCCGACAAGGGCGATTCCGACGACGTGAAGGTCGAAAAGCTGATCGCCTTCCTGCGTGGCATGAACGACCAGCTGAACATACCCCACTGCATCAAGAACTACGGCGCGGACAGCTATCCCTGCGAGCAGGGCTTCGTGCCGGAGGACGTGTTCCTCCAGCGGCTGCCGGAGATCGCCAAGAACGCCATCGCCGACGCCTGCACCGGCTCCAATCCCCGCCAGCCCAGCCAGGCGGAGATGGAGAAGCTGCTCAAGTGCTGCTACTACGACACCGAGGTGGACTTCTAAAACCTAAGGTCATTATGAATCAGGCAAGGCCGCGGTTGCGCGGTCCTGCCTGATTTTTGAATCGCTGTAGCACTTCTATATATGGGGAATGAATGTCAAAAGCCATGTGCAAGGTTATTCAGTACAGGACTATTAAATGATTGTAAATACATCCCCGGGGGTGGGCTTCCACATCCATTTAAGACAAGCTATAATCACCTTGGCATTGGATCAGGCACGCCCGCGCCGGCCGACATGCTCAACGACGCCTTCCTGGGCCTGGCCGTCGTGGCGCTGGGCCTGATCATCTGGCTGGTGTGGCTGCTGATCAAGGATCCCAGGGGCGTGGTGAGGACCGCGCTGATCCGCAGAAAGGCATAGGAAAGAATACGACAGGCGGCTGCATCGGACAACGATGCGGCCGTTTTCATACGATGGAGGAGCCAATGCATCTGGATGACCGGAACAGATACAGCCAGAGGGAGAGCGGCGAGGGCTACAATCGCTACATCGCCGTGGAGCTGGAGTCCTTTCGGAACTGGGCGTCAGCCTGTACTATCCAGGGATGAATGTGAACCGGCTGGACTTTCCCGATTGATCCCTCGACCTGATCGTGAGCCGCAACGTCACCTCATGGCGCTTACGGACCTGGGCATGGCGTTGGAAATTCAGCGGGACATCAGCAGGCTCGTGTACGGCGCCTGGGAAAAGGAGCTGTACGCCGAATCGCCGCTGTTTGAGATCTGCGAAAGGCGAGTAAAATAGTTATTAAATGATGGCTCCGATATCCCCCCATGGGGCTTCCGAATCTATTATATTGCATTTATAATTGTATCAGTAAGCTGATAATACATAGGACGCTGATCATACGTGTCAACATCTGCGGTGTGCGCATCGGCGCGCTGAAGGGTATCATGGCGAAATCGCCGGTGGTGGGCAGCGGGGTCTGGTTCTGCGCGGCGCTGTGCCTGTTCGTCTACCACAAAACCGACCGTTGGGTGCAGGGAAAGGAGTGAGGCTTCATGGGGCGATACGCGGTAAGACGCTTGCTTCAGCTGATCCCTATACTGATCGGCATCACCTTCCTGTCCTTTGCCATGATGCGCCTTGCAGGCAGCGACGCCGTGACGGAGATGTACGCGAACAAGGGCGCAGTGTCCCAGGAGGTCATTGACGCAAAACGGGCCGAGCTGGGCCTGGACAAGCCCTTTGTGACCCAGTACTTCGCCTGGCTGGGCGGCATGCTCCGGGGGGATATGGGCGTCAGCTACGTCTCAGGGCGCGACGTGTTCCAGACCTTCGTGTCTAAGCTGCCGGCCACGCTGCTGTTGACGGCGCTGTCCATCCTGCTGACCGTCGTCATCTCCATACCGCTGGGCGTGCTGGCGGCGGTGAGGCATGATAAGATCACCGATTACTGCCTTCGATTTTTGAGCTTCATAGGCAATTCCCTGCCGAACTTCTTCGTGGCGCTGCTGCTGATGCAGCTGTTGGCCATCAAGCTGAACTGGCTGCCGGTCATCTCCAGCGGCACATCCATCCGAAGCGCCATGATGCCCACGCTGACGCTGGCGATCTCCATGTCCGCCAAGTACATGCGCCAGGTTCGGGCCACGGTGCTGGAGGAGCTGAACAAGGACTATGTCATCGGGGCGCAGGCGCGGGGCGTGCGGGGCAGCGTGGTGCTTTGGCGGAGCGTCATCAAGTCGTCGATGCTCACCATTGTGACGCTGCTGGCGCTGTCCATCGGAAGCCTCTTGGGCGGCACGGCCATCATCGAATCCATCTTCATGTGGGACGGCGTGGGCAAGCTGGCGGTGGACGCCATTACCATGCGCGACTATCCGTTGATCCAGGCCTATGTGGTGTGGATGGCGGTGATCTACGTGCTGGTGAACCTCATTACGGATTTGTTGTATCACGCCCTCGACCCGAGGATCAGATTGGGGGCGGTGGACGGATGATGAAGCAGCCCACCGTTCGCCCGGCCAGGATCAGGCGGGACACCGTCAAGGCGCGGCTGATCATATTCGGTATACTGGCCGTGCTACTGATACTCTGCTCACTGTTCTCGGAGTACCTGACCCCATACGATCCCTATCTGCAGGACCTCTCCAATGCCAAGGCCGCGCCTTCGGCCCAGCATATCTTCGGCACGGACCGCTACGGGCGGGACATGCTCTCCCGGGTGATCGTCGGCAGCCGTACATCCATCTTCTCGACGCTGCTGCTGGTGGCGGTGATCACGGCCATTGGCACGGTGATCGGCGTGTTCTGCGGCTGGCACGGCGGAACCATCGACACGGTGCTGATGCGCATATCGGACATGTTCCTTGCCTTCCCGGGCCTGGTGTTCGCACTGGCCGTGGCGGGCGTGCTGGGCGGCGGCCTGCACAACGCCATATTCGCTCTGGCGGCCATCAGCTGGCCGAAGTACGCCCGCATCGCCCGAAGCCAGACGCTGGCCCAGAAGGAGACCCCATACCTGAGGGCGGCGAGGCTGTCCGGCAGCGGCACGATTAAAATATTGGCCAAGCACATCCTGCCGAACATCATCGGCCCCATCCTCGTTACATCCATGCTGGACATCGGCACGATGATGATGGAGCTGGCGGGGCTGTCCTTCCTGGGCCTCGGCGCGAAGCCGCCGATTGCCGAGTGGGGCAGCATGATGAGCGAGAACCGGGCGCTGATGACCACGGTGCCGTGGATCACCATGGCCCCGGGCCTTGCGATCTTCGTATCGGTGATGATCTTCAACCTGCTCGGCGACACCGTCCGCGACTACGCCGACCCAAGAGCGAGGGGACGATAGTATGGCTGAGATACTGAGATACGAGCATGTGGACATCGCCTACAACGGAAAAGTCGTGGTGCGGGATGTCAGCTTCACGCTTCAGAATGGCGAGATTCTCGGCATTGTCGGCGAGAGCGGCAGCGGCAAGTCCACCGTCATCAAGGCGGCCATGGGGCTGCTGGGTCCCGCAGGCCAGGTGACGCGGGGCGACATTTGGTATGACGGCAACGACCTTCCCGACCTGTCCCCGGCGCAGATACGCAGGCTGAACGGCCCGGAGCTGGGCATGATCTTCCAGTCGGCAGGCGCGTCCTTTTGCCCGATTCGCACCGTAGGCGCGCAGCTCTACGAGAGCATGACCGAGCATGAATCCATCGGCAGGGATGAATTCAACCGCCGCGCCGTGGCGCTGCTTATAAAGATCGGCTTCGACGATCCCCGGCGCATACTGGACAGCTATCCCTTCGAGCTGTCCGGAGGCATGCAGCAGCGCGTGGGCATCACCGCGGCCATGCTGCTGAACCCCAAGATCCTGTTGGCAGACGAGCCTACCTCGGCGCTGGACGTCTCCGTCCAGAAGCAGGTGGTGGAGGAGATGCTGCTGGTGCGCAAGACCTTCGACACGGCCATCGTGATCGTCACCCACAACATCGGCGTCATCGGCGCGATGGCGGACAGGGTGCTGGTGATGAAGGACGGCAGGATGGTGGAATACGGCGAGACCCGGCAGGTGCTGGACCATCCCAGGGAAGCCTACACCCAAAAGCTGATGGCCGCCGTACCGAGATTGCGGAGGTGAGGACATGGAGCCGATATTGAAGGTTGACAACCTCACCAAGGTATTCAATCGCAAGGGCCAGCCGCCTTTGATCGCGGTCGATCACATCAGCTTTGCGGTTGAGCCCGGCCAGTGTCTCGGCATCATCGGCGAGAGTGGCAGCGGCAAGAGCACCGCGGCGGGCATGATCACGCGGCTGACGGACGCCACCGAGGGCACGATCATCCTGGACGGGGAGGATATCACCCATAAGAAGGGAAGACAGTTGCAAAGCGCCTACCATAAGATGCAGATGGTTTTCCAGACGCCCACGGAATCCTTCGACCCCCGGCATACGCTGGGGGACGGCGTGGGGGAAAGCCTGCGCAACAGCGGCATGACCCCGGCGCAGGTCAAAGTGGAGGTCGAGAAGCTGCTGTCGATGTGCGGCCTGACCACCGACTTCGCGAAGCGCTATCCCCACCAGGTTTCCGGCGGACAGTGCCAGCGCGCCGCCATCGCCCGGGCCATCGCCATCCAGCCGAAGCTGCTGATCTGCGACGAGGCGACCTCCGCGCTGGACGTGACCATCCAGACGGAGATCCTGGCGCTGCTGTCCGATCTGCGGCGGGAACTGAACCTCTCCATATTGTTCATATGCCACGACATCGCCCTGGTCCAGCAATTCTGCGACTGGGTGCTGGTGATGTACAAGGGCAGGATTGTGGAGGAGGGCATCCCTGACGAGGTCATTCGAAATCCACAGAACGACTACGCCAAACGCCTGATCGAAAGCATATTGTAGCGATTCCGTACAGCTTGTTCGTGGCAGAAGCATGGTTTGCATTCGCCTTGTACGGATTCTTCACTTCGTTCAGAATGACAGCGAAGCGCGCCGTTTGTCATTCTGAGCGGAGCGAAGAACCTGTGCGAAGCGATTTGATACAACATTGCAACAGAAAGGATGTTTTTATGAAGAAAGTATTGACCCTTATCCTCGCCCTGTGCCTGCTGCTGTCCTCTGTGGCCTTCGCTGCCGCCGAGGGCAAGACCATGACTATCGGCGACACGACCTTCAACTCCGAAAACTGGGAAGAGACGGTCGATCCCCACCGCACCTACAACGGCTGGGCCTGCATCCGCTACGGCATCGGCGAGACCCTGGTGCACTACACCGACACCATGGAGCTGGAGCCCTGGCTGGCGACCAGCTGGGAAAACGACGGCAACCTGACCTGGACCATCACCCTGCGGGACGGCGTGAAGTTCTCCAGCGGGCGCGATATGGACGGCGCGGCGGTGAAGCAGTGCCTGGAGCACCTGCTTCAGGTCCACGATCGCGCGCCCAGCGACACCATGATCGACACCATCGAGGCCGACGGCCAGACCCTGACCATCACCACCAAGGAGCCCCTGCCGGCGCTGATGAACTACCTGGGCGACCCCTACGGCTGCATCATCGACGTGGACGCCAGCGACTTTGACGCGGGCATCGCCGTGGGCACCGGCCCCTATGCCGCCAAGGACATGGTGACCGACGACCACCTGACCCTGGTTCCCAACGAATACTATTGGAACGGCACGCCCAAGCTGGACGAGCTGACCATCCGCACCATCTCCGACGGCAACACCCTGGCGATGGCGCTGCAGGCCGGCGAGATCGACGCGGCCTACGGCATGGCCTATGAGAGCTATCCGCTGTTCGAGAACGGCAACTTCCAGTTCTCCGCCATCCAGACCTCCCGCACCTTCTTCGCCTCGATGAACATGACCTCCCCCGTCATCCAGGACCCCGCCGTGCGCAAGGCCATCGCCATGGGCATCGACAAGGAGGGCTTCGTAGCGGTGCTGCTGGACGGCCACGGCGTGCCCGGCCACGGCGCGTTCCCGGATGGCTTCTCCACCTTTGGCGGCGAGCATGTGACCTGCGAGGGCTACGATCCCGAAGGCGCGAAGGCCCTGCTGGAGGAAGCGGGCTGGGTGGATTCCGACGGCGATGGCATCCGCGAAAAGGACGGCACGAAGCTGGTCATTCGCTGGCTGACCTATCCCAGCCGACAGGAGCTGCCCCTGCTGGCCGAGTCCGTGCAGGCGACGCTCAAGCAGATCGGCATCGAAGTGGACATCAACTGCACCGCCAGCCGCCGCGAGTTCCTGGCCGACATGACTAGCTTTGATATCTACGCCTCCGCGCTGGTGACTGCCCCCTCCGGCGACCCCCAGTACTTCTTCACCACCTCCTGCCTGCCGGGCATGAGCTACAACTTTGGCGCTTACGAGAACGAGCACGTCAACGACCTGATGAACCAGATGGCCACCGAGTTCGACACCACCAAGCGCGGCGAGCTGGCCATTGAACTGCAGCAGGCGATCCTGGACGACAACGCCTACATCTTCTGCTCCTTCCTGCAGATGAACATGATCTCCAAGGTCAATGTGACGGGTTACACCGCCCATGCCTGCGACTACTATCAGGTGACGGCTGATCTGGATATCGAGTAAAAGGAACAGGGAACAGGCAACAGGGAACAGGAAAAGTGGCTGCCGTGTCGAGACAGATACGGCAGCCATAGGCATGGAGGATGGGAATGGAAGCGATCAAGAGAGAAATCACCGACTACTGGACCGGGCGCGTGGAGAAGTTCGAGGCGCTGCGGCTCGATGAACTGAACAGCAACAAGCGTGAGCGGTGGCTTTATGAGCTGCACCGGTATCTACCCGCGGGAAGGAAGCTGGATATCCTGGACATCGGCACCGGCACCGGCTTTTTCAGCTTCCTGCTGGCCGCGGAAGGACACAACGTGACGGGCATCGACCTGACGGAGGAGATGATTCGCGGGGCGAAGCACTCGGCGGGGCTGCTCGATCTGCATCCCACGTTCCTAGTGATGGACGCGGAAAGCCCGACCTTCGAGCCGGAGTCCTTCGATGCCATCGTGACCCGCAACCTGACCTCCTTCCTGCCGAACCTGCCGCAGGCCTATAAAAAGTGGCACGGTCTGCTCAGGAAGGACGGCATCCTCATCAACTTTGACGGGGATTACCACCATGACCATTCAGAGGCTCCGCTGCCGGAGAACCACGCCCACAAGGACCTGACTGCACAGCAGAATGAGGCTTATGCGCACATTGAAAGTGAGATGCGTGTGCTTCAACAGCCCCGCCCGAACTGGGATATGGCGCTGCTGGCCGGTGCGGGCTTTCGGGACCGCAGGGTGGATGGGGACTGCTGGCGCCGCATCTACCGTGAGGTTGATAAATTCTACAATCCCACGCCCATCTTCTGCATTTCCGCGAGAAAATGACATGAACGAAGCTGTAGAAGAACCCTCATACTAAAAATCAAATCAATTTCGAAATGAAGGATCCCTATTCCCCGGTCTACATGACCTGCATCGAGGAAGCCAAGCGCGATCTGCGGGCCAAGGCGCGGCCGGAGCTGGTCTCGCTGCCGGGATCCATTGACAGCTACGATACCATCGTGTTGGCCTATCCCAATTACTGGGGCACGATGCCGATGGCGGTGTTCACCTTCCTGGAGGCCTTCGACTTTTCCGGAAAAACCATTCTCCCCCTGTGCACCAACGAAGGCAGCGGCATGGGCGGAAGTGAGCGCGACATCCAGCGCGCCTGCCCCGGCGCCGAGGTGAAGAAGGGCCTGTCCATCACCGGCAGCCAGGCGGCAAATTCCAAGGGTGTTGTGCAGAAGTGGCTGTCTCATCTACGCCAACCGCCAGATCAAGCGTG
This sequence comes from Clostridia bacterium, assembly GCA_017432405.1. The sequence continues at coordinate 29,500 of JAFRJF010000210.1, forward strand.
AGGGCAGCCCCATCAAGAACATCGTGCTCGACCTGAGCAACAACGGCGGCGGCAACGCGGACGCGGCGATCTTCGTGATCTCCTGGTTCCTGGGCGAGGCGGACATCGCGCTGCGCGATACCTTCACCGGCCCCGAGACCAACGCCATCTATCTGACCGACGTCAACCTGGACGGCCAGTACGACGGGCAGGACAACGTAGCCGGCAGCTACAGGCTGTACTGCCTGACCACCAACAACTCCTTCTCCTGCGGCAACCTGGTGCCCGCGGCCTACCACAGCTCCGGCCGGGTCACGCTGATCGGACAGCCCACTGGCGGCGGCTCCTGCGTGGTGCAGCCCTGCACCACCGCTGCGGGAACGCTCTTCCAGATCTCCGGCAACAAGCAGGTCTCCATCATCAAAAACGGCTCCTTCTACAACACGGACGGTGGCATCGAACCCGATTTCCGGCTGGAGAAGCCTGAATCCTTCTACGACCGGCCCGCGCTGGTGGAGTACCTGCACAACCTGAAATAACAACATGAGAACAGGGATCCTGAGCGCTCAGGGTCCCTGCTTTTTCTTTGACTTCCGTCAGGCGGCGGGCTGTTCGTTGGCCATCTCCGCCAGGTTCTCGTCGCAGAACAGGCCGATCACGTTCTCGGTCATGGCCTGGTCCGCGTCAACCGGGAAGCCCGCGGCCAGCCAGTAGGCGTAGGGGCCGGTGGCGTACTCGGTCAGGGCGTCCACGTCGCTGCCGTAGCGGAACTCCAGGTGATAGGTGGTCGCCGGGGTGTCAGGCATCATGAAGAAGTATTTGAACTCGCCCGCGTCCGCGTCGGCGGTCTCATATAAATAGCCGTTCATCATGCCGCTCAGGGTCAGGGGGCTTGAGTAGGCGTACTTGTGGGAGAACACGGCCTCGCCCGCCAGCGTGCCGCTGATGGTCGCGCCGTCGAAGGTGATCTGATCGACCCCGCCTACGAACAGGCAGTCGAACTGCGCGCCATTGGAGCCGTCGCCATAGGCGTCGATGGCATCCTGGCCGTAGATCGTGCCGTTGCAGGCGTCCTTCAGGGCCTGCGCCACCTCCGGGGCCATCTCGTCGCCCACCACTGCGGCGCAGTGGTCCAGCCAGATCTGATCATAAGCGGGATCGGTGATGACCGGGAACAGAGGTTCATAGGTGCCCTTCACGTCCTCCAGCAGCTGCGCCGCCACCGCAGCGTCGTCGGCTTCCGTGCCGTCGCTGTCCGCCACGCAATCCACCAGCTCAAACTGGGTCGGCTGGTCGAAGGGCGCGCCCATCGACTGGGCGACCTGCTCGTTGTAGAAGCCCGCGCCGACGATGTCGCCGATGCCGTCGGCATTCTCGCCCGCGCTGACGGTGACGTTCTTTGCAGTGCAGTTCGTGAACACGGTCACGGGCATGCCGTACTGCGCATCGGGATAGCCGCCCGCGTAGCCGGTGACGCCGCCGATCCAGAAGCAGTTGTCGCCTGCGGTGATGGTCACATTCTCAGCGGCGCAATCGGTGAACTGCTCCGCCGCGAAGCCGCAGCCGGACACCCCACCCAGGCCGTAGCAGTCATTGCCCGCGGTGACGGTGCCGGTGGCCTTGCAGCCCACGACGCTGGTCATCTCCAGGCCGCCGCCCACGATGCCCGCATTGGCGGTGCCGTCCGGGATCACGACGTCCGCCTGGGCGGTGCAGTTCTCCACCATGGAGCCCATGCCCGCGCCGACGATGCCGCCGTACATGCCCTCGGCGCTCATCTCGCCCGCGTGGGCGGTGACTTTGCCGTTCACCAGGTTCACGCCGGAGACGGTGGACATATAGGCGTAGCCCACCACGTCGGAACCCATCAGCTGGGCGTCCACGGTGGCGTTCTCCAGGGTGAAGTTGCCGATCTTTGTGTTCGCGATGCAGCCGAAAAGGCCCTGGGCCCACGCCTCGGGCTGGTTGATGACAAGATTGGAAATGGTGTGTCCCTGGCCGTCGAAGGTGCCGGTGAAGGCGGTCTCCACTGCGGGAATCTCCTGCTCCTCGGCGCTCTCGCCGGAGGGGGCATAGGCGCCGATGGGCGTCCACTCCGCGCCGGCCAGGTCGATGTCGGCGGTCAACACATAGTTTCCGGACAGGTTGTCTTTGATCGCGGCCAGCTGTTCGGCGGTGCTGATTTCAATCGCGTCGGCCTTTGCCTCTGTCTCGGCTTCCGCCGCTTCGCCCTGGGCCTCGCCCACGTTCTCATCCACGAACAGCTTGATGCAGTCCTGGATCAGGCTGTCCTTGTAGCCATCCAGTATGCCGCTGGCCAGCCAGTAGGCGTACTTGCCCTCGGAGTAGTTGTTCAGGTCCTCCAGGGTATCGCCATAGCGGAACTCGATGTGCTGGGTCTCGGCCAGGTTGTCGTCGGAGAACGCAAAATAGGTAAACAGCCCGGCGTCCGCGTCCTCGGTCTTGTAGACGTGCAGATAGCCCGGCATCTCCTGGCCGAAGTAGGTGACGGTCATGTCCCGGTCAAAGGCGTAGGTGTGGCGGAACAGCTCGTTGCCCTCGGCGTCCATGCCGGAGATGACGCCGCCCGCCACGGTCAGCTTCGCAAGGCCATTCTCGAAGAAGCAGTCGAACTGCATGGTTTCGGGAGATGCGCCGTAGGCGTTCATGGCCTCTTCGCCGTAGAGCCGTCCCATGTAGGTCTGGGTCAGCATCTGGTAGTAGCCCTCGGCAGCCTCGTCGTCCACGTTCCAGGCCTTGATGCACGCCATCCAGTAGTCCTTCAGGTCCTCCCGGGCGAACTCGGGGAACAGCTCGACGTAGGTGGCGGACAGCGCGATCAGGCGCGCGTCCTCGATCACGGGGATGTCCACGTCAATCGCATAGAGGCCGCCGGTGGTGATGTACTCGATCCTGTCGATGCGCTTGCCCTTCAGCGCGGCGTAGACCGCATCGTCCAGCCGCATGCCGATCTCGGCGCGACGCCAGAAATTGGCCAGGTGCGCCAGGCCTACCTTGGTGCCGTCGTCGGCCACCAGCACGATGCCGCTGACGGGGGTGTCCTCGCCCAGAACCCCGTCCAGGCCGTCCACCTTGATGACGATGTCCGCATGCCTGTCGTAGACGATCGATGCGCCGGCCTCGATGGCCTTGGCTTCTCCTTCGATGGCGCTGAACGCGGGCGCGTCGCCCATCGTCAGCGTCTTGTACACTGTGGGCTGTTCGCCCAGCGCGTACCAGGAATAGCTCGGGGCCTCAAACAGGGCGTCTTTCCCCGCATAGGTCGCGGTCTGTTCCTCGCCCTTGAGGGTCACGGTGATCTCCACGCTGCTGTCGTCGGTGATCTCGACGCCGCCGAGGCTCGCAAGTGCGGAAACATCCTCCACGTAGACCGGGAAGATGACGCCGGAGATGTCGCTGCCCTCGGGGTCCACATGGTAGGAGCCGCCCGCCAGCGCCCCGGCGCGGGGCTTCATCAGGGTCGATGAGGTCACGGCGTCCACGGCCACATCGGATTCAGCCGCGTAGAAATCCGCGTAGGGAATGTTCATCAGGACGTATGCGCCTTTGTCCTCGGCCGTCGCCGGGACCATGAGCGCCGCGCACAGGCACAGCGCCAGCAGCAAGCTCATAAGTTTTTTCATGGTTTGATGCTCCTTTTGCGATTATTAACGCCGACCATCCATCACAGAGTGGTCGGCATCATTACAGTAATCAGCCGATGGCCTTCGCCAGCGCCTCCAGAGCGGTGTTGGCTTCGTCGTCGGGGGCCTCGTTGCAGATCACGCTCTCGCAGGCCAGGGTCACGCCGTTGGCCCGGGCGTCCGCTTCCCAGTCGCGCATCCACTGGCCGTCGCCCCAGCCGTAGGAGCCGAACAGCGCCACCTTCTTGCCCGCCAGGTTGCCCTTCACGTCGTCCCACATGGGCTGGAAGATGGTCTCCTCCAGCACCTCGTCGCCCATGGCCGGGCAACCGAAGGCGATGGCGTCATAGTCCGCGACCTTCGTCGCGCCGAAGGCGCCCGCCTCGATCTTGTCCGCGCCCAGGGCGTTCACGATCACGTCCGCCATAGCCTCGGTGTTGCCGGAACCGCTGTAAAACACGACTGCTACCTTGCTCATTTTACATTCTCTCCTTTTTCTTTTATGCCGTTCTGGCCGCCGCCGTCAGTTGGGTCAGCGGGTAGAGCGGCGCAAACAGCCTTCGATAGACTGCATTGCACTTTTTAAGGATTAGTCACAACTAATTCAATGTTATATTACACTAACTGCATGGGATTGTCAATGGCTTTTCCTGAATTTCACATCGAATAAAACGCTTGACAATCAGGGTTAGTGTATGCTAATATTAGTGTTAGATAATCCTAATTCGCATCGGGAGGACAGTGTCAATGAGCGCAATCATCATCGGCGGTAACGAGTGTATGGGACGCACCTATCGCGACCTGTGCGCCAAATACAATATTACGGCGCGCGCTATCCCCCTCAAAAAGGGCAGCTTCGCCAACCAGCTGGGGAATCCGGATTACATATTCGTCTGTATGGACACCGTTTCGCATCCATTGGTCATCAGCGCGCAAAAGGAAGCAAAA
>JAFRJF010000211.1 GCA_017432405.1 Clostridia bacterium
CAGGATCATCAGCGTCAGCGCAAGGCCGGTGGCCAGAAACGCGATGCAGTTGCGCACCGTGCGATTCTTCCCGAAGAGCACGATGAGGAAGGCTCCCAGGAAGTAGAGCATGATGGCAAAGATCGGGAAATGCTGCGGATTCAGAAAGTTCATCCTCTCAGCCTCCTTATCTCACGGGTATCCAGGGTACCGTACATGTCCTTGAGCTTCATCACCAGGGAAAGGGACATGGCCGTAACGCAGGCGCCGATAACGATGCTGGTCAGGGTCAGGGCCTGGGGGATGGGGTCCACAAAATAGCTTGCGGCCTGGAGCTCGCCCTGGGTGAAGATGGGGGCGGTAGCGCCGGGATTGTAGCCGATGGTGATGATCAGCAGGTTCACGCCGTAGTCCATGATGCTCAGGCCGATCACCGTTTTCACCAGATTGTACTTCATCACAATGCAGTACAGACCCAGCACGATGAGGAAGAAGGATGCGAGATAGTTCAATGTGATCATGTCTTTCACCTCATCCTTTCTCGTCCTGCGCAGCGCGCTCGTTGACCAGGCCCAGCATCAGCAGGGCGATGGAGCCAACGCCGGTCAGCACCTTCACGCCCACGGTCAGGTTCATCCAGAAGATGGTGCCGGAGCTGTAGAGATCGCCAACAGCGCCGTGCTGATACAGGATGTTCTCGCAGAACTGCGCGCCTGCGCACACGCCCAGCAGGGCCAGCGCCACATACATCACGGAGGCAAAGCCCTCGGTGCCGTGGAGCAGATGCGCGCTGAGGGCGCGGGTGGTGCTCTCATAGCCGTGGCCCAGATACAGGATCGTGACCGCCGCCACCATCAGCACGCCGCCCTGGAAGCCGCCGCCGGGGCTCAGGTGTCCGTGAAGGATGATGTACATCATGTACACCAGCATCAGGGGAAGGAGACTGTCTCCGCCGCTGCGGAGAATGACGTTTTTGACTTTGATCTTGTCGTTCATTTCTCTTCCTCCTTTCCCACTTTCTTGGTAAAGAGGATGACCGCGCTGCCGGCCACGGCGGTGATCAGGATAAAGGCCTCGCCCATGGTATCATAACCACGGAAGTCGAAGACGATGCTGGTCACGTCGTTGACCGCGTGGGTCTTGGCCAGGTTCTGCTGCACGATGGCGGCAGCGGCTCCGTCGGCCGTGGAGTCGTCATAGCTCTCGGGGTTTTTCTGAAGCTCCGCCACAGGGACGGTGGCCTTGCTGCCGTCGTAGGTGGGGGGCAGCTGGCCCATGCTGAGGCTGGCCGCAACCAGGGCCACCAGCAGGATGCCCAGAGAGACCCAAGTCAGAAATTTCTTCATTTCCCGTCCCCTCCTTTGATTTTCCGCAGGGTGACGATGAAGATCAGCGGGACCAGGGCGGCGCCGACGGCCGCCTCGGAGATGGCCACGTCAGGCGTGTGCAGGATCAGAAATTCCGCCGCGGCGAAGCCGCCGGTCACTGCCAGGGCGATGACCGCAGACAGGAGATTCTCCAGATGCACCGCCAGGATCGCCGTGACCACCATGCCCAGGATCACCAGTATGTTGAGGATCGTGATCAGTTCAGTCATAGAGATCCCTCCCCAAATCGTCAACTTCCATCTTCTTCTCCGGCCGTACGCCCGCCTTGTAGGCGCCCTTGGCGATGGCGTGGGAGCCCAGGGGGTTGGTGACCAGGATCAGCAGGCAGATCACGCCGATTTTCACAGCGGAGCCCGCGTCGCCGTTCTTAAAGAAGATGGCGTAAAGCAGAGCGCCCAGCAGCGCGCAGATGGTGCCCAGCGTGGGAATGCAGGTGCTGGCCTGCATACGGCTGAAGGTATCGGGCATTTTCAGGCAACCGCTCCAGCCATAAGCACCCATCAGAACCAGCCCCAGCCGTCAAACCGCCCGACAGTCGCACACGTTCACGCCCGACCCAGCCCGACGGCCAACGGACACGGCCACCGCATCAGCCGCCGAACACGCGCCCCGC
>JAFRJF010000212.1 GCA_017432405.1 Clostridia bacterium
GCGCCGGGATCCGCCGCGATTTCTTCGCTGAGCACGATGTACACGTTCAGCTGCAGCTTTCCTTCAAAGTTCGTGCTGCAGGATGTGATGTTCGAGGCTACGCGGGCAGCACTGGTCCTGGTGTCCGTGTAGGCCCGACCCTGGAAGAACACGGTTGCCGTGTAGGTAGTCACGCCATCCACGGTCTCGCTGCTCACCTCGGCAACCACGGTCTCGGTGTGGCTGGCGTCGTTTTTGCAGACGAAGGTGGCTTCCGCGTCGGAGTAATCCGCCGCCCAGGTCCAGCTGGGCTCGCCCCAATCGTGGCCCTCAGCGCCGGGGACGGTCACGTCGGCCCACTCGTTGAGTTCCAGCAGATCGTTGCGTTCCACGGTGGTGGTATTGGCGATCACATTGCAGGGCAGCGTCTCAAGATCCGCCACGCTGAAGTTCAGCGTCACGATGGGTGCGCCCGCTTCAATGTCGTCTCCGTTTTTGTCCTTATTGGCGTAGGCGATGGTGACCACGCCCTTGTCGTCCGGGTGGACGGAGAGGTTGCTGGAATTGCCGCCGTCGGTCCAGTTGACAAAGCTTACCAGATCAGGATTGAATTCCACGGCGATCATACCGTTGTGGCTGTCCTGGCTCTCGGCGATGTCAATGGTGACGCTCTGCTCCGTGCCCTGGGGCTCCGCGGCGCGCACCGTGGGCACCGCAGCCACATAGCCGCGGAAGGCCGTGAGGCTTCCGGTGTAAGCGCTGTTCTGGCCGTCCTCAGCGGGGACGGGCTCCAGGATAGGCTCCACGGGGGCGATGCTGCCGCCCGCTTCGATGCTGCCCTCGTCCTCAGGCGTCTCTTCCGTCTCGGGCAGCGGGGTCTCGACCTCAAAGCCGAAGGCCTCAGCGAGCCGTTCCATCACGTCCGGGGTCATCAGCTGCTCCCGGGTGGCCACGCGCACCGGCCGGAAGGCCTCGTCCATGGGCTCATCGCCCGCGGCCGCGGGTGCGGCGGAACCGTTGACGAAGAGGCCGCCCACGGGCCAGACGCCCTCGCCGAAGTTGCCGGCATTGAAGATCCGTCCGGTGCTAGGCTCGATGATGATCAGATCCGTCTCGTTGTCTGCGTAATGGGACCAGAAGAGATAGGTTCCGTCATAGTAGAGGGACTGATACTGGAAGCTCGTCCCGATACCGGTATCCACGACCAGGGTGGGCGTGCTGAAATTGAAGCCCTGGTTATAGCTCACGGTGGTCTGCCAGATCTTGCCGGTCTCATCCAGGAAGTAGTAGCTGGCGCTTGCGGAGCTCACCGTTCTTGCAGCCACTGCGCATACATAGGCGTCGCCCACACCGGTCGTGCTCAGATTCAGCGTCGCGTAGGGCATGCCGGTGTAGTACTCACCGTTTCCGATGAAGTTCCCGGTTTCTTCGTCGTAATAGCCGTCCTCCTCCGGAGCGAGGCCGCCGAGGACGAGGTAATTGGCAAAGCCATAAAGGAAGAAGTCGTATCCCTGACTGCTGAAGCCGGTCAGGCCTCTCGCCATGCCGAAGGGCGGCACGTAGTTCATGCCATACTCGGTCAGGGCATAGCTGCTGCGGTTCACGGTGTACAGCGGGCTGTCGCCGCTGGGATCGCAGACGCTGGCGTACAGGGTGCTGGAATTGAACATCATGGCGTTCATCAGATAAACGCCCAGGTCGTTGTTGTGCAGCTTGTTCCAGGTGGGCAGGCTGCTGGAGTTGAAGCCGGAGAAGTACACGGCGCCCGCTTCATCCCAGACGATGCCGTTGAGGTTCTTTTCGATGCAGTATACCGTCACGGTGCATTCGGCCTTCTTGGTGCTGTCGCCGTTGGCGGTGGCGGTGATCACGGCGCTCATGCCGGAGGCCGAGCCGTTGACACCGGTGACCTTGCCGGAGGCGTCCACCGTGGCCACGTTGGGATCGGAGCTGCTCCAGCTGACGCTGCGGTCCGTTGCGGTCAGCGGGAACACCTTGGCGGTGAGATCCATCGCTGCGCCCTTATAGAGC
>JAFRJF010000213.1 GCA_017432405.1 Clostridia bacterium
CGGGATACTGGACAGCACCGCTCATGATGCCGTTGATGTAGGGCAGGATCAGGCGATTGTCGCTGCGCTTCTCAATGACGAAGGAGACGCGGACGTGCTCATCCTCCTTGAACTGAAGGGAGATGGCGCTCTGCTCGGAGGTTAAGGATATAGACTGAGCGGTCATCGTTTCCACCCCGGTAACCGCGGGCGTGCTGGATCGCGAGCTGACCATCGTCGACAGTACGCAGATGATGCTGGGCGGCGACGCGCTGAACCAGGCGGTCGTGCTTGCAAGGCTTGGCGCGAAGGTCGGCCTGATGGGCGTAGCGGGTAATGACAAGCTTGGCAAAGTGCTGATCGAGCAGCTTTCGGAGTACGGTACGCTGGACGCGCTGGACAAGCGCGCGGACTTGAATACGGCTATCAGCTTGGTGTTGATCGACGCGCAGGGCGAGCGTCACTTTATCTACCAGCCGGAGAGCAATCTGGCCCTGTCCTACGAGCACATCGACGAGGACGCAGTTCAAAACGCAGCGTTCGTGTCCGTGGGCGGTTGCCTGTCGCTGCCCGGCCTGGATGGCGAAGGCGTGATTCGATTGTTGGATCTTGCCCACGCATCCGGCGCTCAGACGGTGCTGGATTTCAGGATCTCGGGCAATCTACTGAGACCGGAACTGCTGCGTGGGATACTCTCAAGGGCGGATTATGTACTGCCCAGCGAGAGGGAAGCGGAAGCGCTGACCGGCGAGCGTGAGGATCCCGAGGTCATGGTTGCCCGCCTGCGAGCGCTTGGCGCGAAGCATTGTGTGGTAAAGCTGGGCAGCAAGGGCTGCTACGTTGCCGCGGACGGCTTTACCGGCTTCATTTCCTCCTTCCCCTGCAATTGTGTCGATACCACCGGCGCAGGCGATACATTCGTCGGTGCTTTCCTCTACGCAAAAACCCGAGGTTGGGACATTGAAAAATGTGCAAAATTTGCCTGTGCCGCCGGTTCGATTGCGGTGGAGCATACGGGAGCCAACGTAGCGATCCAGTGTGAGGAGCAGGTTGTGAACAGGATGCGGTGTGGAGTGAGATCGGCACCTCTCTGAACGCCTCGCTGACCATCGAGGACGACGAGCAGGTTGTCGTTCCCGATGGGATCACACTGACCGTAGGCGATATTGAGTATACCGCTTGTACGCTGTCTGCTAAAAATCAGTTAATCTGATACTACAAATACTGATCCCCGGCTGGCGGTGTTGATCCTCACCGTTGGCCGGGGATTTTATGTGCCGAAGTTACGGAATATTGACCTCCACCTTGTTCACGGTTGCTTCGCCTTCGACAGCCACCAAGATATACCTTCTCCCCTTCACCTCCACCAGGTCACTGCGCGAACGGACACCTTCACAGAGGGACCCCTTGGTGCTGTTTTCAGGCAACCGCGGCACCTTGGTCTTGGGTTGCCTAGCGGCAAGTCTTACGCGGCATAAACGCCCAGGCCTATGTTGGTACGCCCGCCGGGGGAAAGAGGGACATCATGGGGTTGGCAATGAATGGGGCTAAATTATCCTAATGTTAAGAATTGAATCTTTCAGGATTTTGTACTTGACTTTTGAATCAGTTCAACTTGCACAAAACCGCGTTAATTCTATATTGATTATGACTTTTTTGTGGCAATGGTCGTTTTCAAGGCCTCTCGCCTCCTCAATAGACGCCCTCTATGGGCTTCCCGCTCGAAATCGTGCCTTTTGCCCCAAACCCCCAATTCTGCATTATCTTTTCGTTCATACTTCAAATACACTACTTTTTCGCCCTATCGAACACCTGTTCCTGCATATTCTAACCATCAATGCCCATCAAGGGGTTGTATCATAGTTTCCATCCAGAGGTGGCTCTGCAGGGTAACTTTGATACAATCGCAGTCAGGGTTCAAAACGGGTTCAAACGGGTGCATCAGGGTGCAGTTTGTGCTGGTTTTATCGCATGGCGCTATAGTGTATCGTAGAAGAATACTATGCTGCATGAGTGTAACAATCAGTCAATTATTGTGTACTCTGTTGTGACCGGTCAAGATGTGTTTGGCCAAATAGCCCTTTTCGGTATGGGAAGTATGAGTAATATCATCGCGCCCAGAGATCGTTTATTGCGCCACGCCTTCCGCGTCCCGATGGCTTTCCGCGAAATGGCAGGCGACCTGTACCCCGTCCAGATCCCGAAGCCGGGGCTCCTCTTGGGCGCAGCGCGCCTGGGCGTAGGGGCAGCGGGTGCGAAAGCGGCAGCCGGAGGGGGGATCGGCCGGGCTCGGCGGTTCGCCCTCAAGCAGCCGGACCTCCTTTCCGCGCTGGGAAGGGTCCGGCAGCGGAACCGCATCCAGCAGGAAGCGCGTGTAGGGGTGCCGGGGATGGCGGTAGACCTCCCCGGTCGGGCCGATCTCGCACACCTTGCCCAGGAACATGACGCAGACCCGGTCCGAAAGATAGCGCACCACGGACAGGTCGTGGCTGATGAACAGGTAGGTCAGGCTGCGGGAGGTCTTGAGTTCCTTCAGCAGGTTCAATATCTGGTTCTGCACGGATACGTCCAGCGCGGACACTGGCTCGTCGCAGACGATGAACGAGGGGTCGGCGGCGATGGCCCGGGCGATGCCGATCCGCTGCCGCTGGCCGCCGGAGAACTGGTGGGGGTAGCGGTGCAGGAATTCCTCCGGCAACCCCACCGCCCGAAGCAGCTCGAGCACCTTGTCCGTGACCGCCTCCCGGCCTTCCCGCAGGCGCCAGTTTTCAATCGGCTCGGCGATCAGATCCCGCACCGACATCCGGGGATCCAGCGAGGCGTAGGGATCCTGGAACACCAGCTGCATCTCCCGACGAAGGGGATGAAACTCCTTCTCCGTCATGTTCGTGATGGACTGCCCGCGGAACAGCACCTCGCCCGAGGTGGGCCGGAGCAGCCGGATCAGCAGCCTTCCGAGGGTGGATTTCCCGCAGCCCGATTCCCCCACCAGCCCCAGCGTCTCGCCCTCCCGGATCTGCAGCGACACGCCGGAGACGGCGTGGACGGCCTTTTTCCCCGACGCCGGGAAGTTTTTCGTCAGTTCCCGGGCCTCCAACAGGTATTGGCTCATCGACCGTCCTCCTTTCCCGCGAGAAAACAGCGGACCGCGTGGCCAGGCTCGATTTCCACCAGCTCCGGCGGTTTCTTCTCACAGTCCGCAATACATCGGTCGCAGCGCAGGGAGAAGTTGCAGCCCTCCGGCAGATACAGCAGGTTCGGCACCACCCCGGGGATGGTCCGCAGGGTCTCGCCGCCCTCGCGGAGAGAGGCGACGGACCAGAAAAGCCCTTGGGTATAGGGATGCATCGGCCGGTTGAACAGGGCGCCGGTCTCCGCCTGCTCCACGATCTGCCCGGCGTACATCACATAGACCGAATCGCAGACCCGGGCGATGACGCCCAGGTTGTGGCTGATGATCAGGACGCTCGTGCCCGCGTCCCGCAGCTTCTCCAGCAGCTTCAGGATTTGAGCCTCCACGGTCACGTCCAGCGCCGTGGTCGGCTCGTCGGCAATCAGCAGCCGGGGCCGGCACACCATCGCCATGGCGATCATCACGCGCTGCCGCAGCCCGCCGGAGAGCTGATGGGGATAGCAGTCGTAGCGCGCCTCCGGCTCGGTGATCTCCACGTCGCGGAAGGCGGCCAGGGTCCTCTCCCGCGCCTCCTGGCGGGTGCAGTCCGTGTGCAGCAGCACCGCCTCGGAAACCTGCCTGCCCACCTTCACCACGGGATTCAGGGACGTCATGGGCTCCTGGAAGATCATCGACACCTCCGAGCCCCGCAGCTGCCGGCGCTCCTTCTCCGACAGCGCGGAGATCTCGCGGCCGCACAGGTAAATTTCGCCCCCGGTCACCTCTCCCGGAAAACGGACGAGCCCCATGACCGCCCGGGCGGTCATGCTCTTGCCGCACCCGGATTCCCCCACGATGCCCACGATCTTACCCTCGGGCACCCGCAGGGAGACGTCGTCCACGGGGGTAATGATACCCTTTTCCGTTTTAAAGCGGACAAAAAGATGGTTGACTTCCAGCGTCATCTGTTCCATCGTTGGCTCCTGTTACTGTTTCTTTTGTCGGGGATCCAGCACGTCCAGCAGGCCGTTTCCCAGGAAGTTAAAGGCCAGCACGATCAGCATGATCGCCGCGCCGGGGGCAAAGCACAGCCACGGCGCGTTGTAGAGGTACTGCCGTCCCGTGTTGATCATCAGCCCCCAGGAGGCGTTGGGCGGCTGGATGCCCAGGCCCAGGAAGCTCAGGCTGCTCTCGGTCAGGATCGACGCCGGGATGTTCAGCGTGAACAGCACCAGCAGCGTAGGCAGGCAGTTGGGCAGTATGTGCCGCCGCATGATTCGATCCCTGGATACGCCGATGACCCGCGCCGCCTCCACGAACTCGCTGTTTTTCAGTTGCAGTGTCTGGGCGCGCACCACCCTGGCGACGTTCGCCCAGTTGACCAGCGTCAGCGTGAGGAACACGTTCACGATGCCACCGCCAAGGGAATACATGATGACCATGGCCAGCAGCATCGAGGGGAAGGCCAGCGTGATATCCGCGACGCGCATGATGACCGCGTCCACGATCCCGCCCCGATACCCGGCGGTCACGCCCAGCAGCGCGCCGAGGACGAGGCTGAGCAGCGCGGGCACCACGCCAATGAGCAGCGAGACCCGCCCGCCGAACAGCAGCCGCGTCAGCACGTCCCGGCCGCCCTCGTCCGTGCCCAGCAGGTGCGCCGCCGAGGGCGGGGCCAGGCGGTGCAGCAGGTCCATGTCCGTCTCGGTGTAGGGCGTCAAAAGCGGCGCGAATATGGCCGCCAGCGCCATCAGGACGATCAATATGAAGGAGATCACCGCCGTCCGGTTCTCCCGGGCCATGCGGCGCATGAGGTCCCAAAAGCGCTCCTCCTCGCCGATCTGGCTTTGAAGCCGGATGTCCGAGGCCTGTTCGATTTTCTTCCTTTTGTTGCGCAGCATGCCTCAATCCCCCCTTCTTATGCGGGGATCCAACACCGCGTAGAGGCAGTCCGACAGGAGGCTTCCAAGGATCACCACGCCGGTGGCCAGCAGCGACGTGGCCTGCAGAAGAGGAATGTCGCGCCCGGATATCGCCTGGACCATCAGCCGCCCGATGCCGTTGATCGAAAACACGGTCTCTGTGATCACCGCGCCGGAGAGCAGGCCCGAGAGCTGTATGGCCATCATTGTCATCACGGGCAGCATGGCGTTGCGCAGCGCGTGAAACACCAGCACCCCCATCGGACCCCGGCCTTTCGCCCGGGCGGTGTCGATGTAATCCTCGTTGAGCGTCTCCAGCAGCATGGTGCGCGTCATCTGCGCCACCTGCCCGGCGGAGTTCCAGCCCAGGGCGACGGCGGGCAGTATAAAGCTCTTCCAGCTCTCGGTGCCGGAGACGGGCAGCCAGTGCAGCCGGTAGGCGAATGCGTACTGCAAGAGCATCGCCGCCATGAACACGGGCAGCGAGATGCCCAGCAACGAAGCCCCCATGAACAGCCGGTCCGACAGGCGATTCTTGTTCACCGCAGAAAAAATGCCGCAGCCGATGCCCACAATCCAGGCAAACAGCGCGGCAAACAGCGCCAGCGTCAGCGTGTTGACGAAGGCGTTGCCGATCAGCTCGGACACGGGCTTGCCCAGCGAATAGCTGGTGCCGAAGTCGCCGCGAACAGCCGACGAGATATATCGAAAAAACTGCTTGATCAGCGGTTGGTCCAGCCCCATCTCCGCGGTCAAGCGCCGGATGGTGGCGACGTCCGCGTGCTCGCCCATCATGGTCTCGATGGGGTTGCCGGGGATGATCCTGAGCAGCACAAACGTGAGCAGGACCACCCCCGTCAGCACGATGATCGCCTGGACCAGCCTTTGAGCCAGACTGCGCTTCATATCTTCACTTCAATACGACGTCGGTGGCGTAGAAATCCGACCAGCCCGCCCATTGAGGGATAAAGGAGGCCACGCGATTCCCGAGGGCCCACATGTGCAGCTCCGCGTACATGGACACCCAGGCCGCGTCCTCCTCGATCAGCTTCTTCTCCAGCGCCTGGTATTCCGCCTCGCGCGCCGCGTCGTCCACGATGGCGCGCGCCGCCGACACCCGAGCGATGGTCTCAGCGTCGGGATAGTTCAGGCTGCGGCCCTTGCTGTTCTCGGCGGAGCCGAAGAAGGTGTACATGATGTTGGCCGGGTCGTTGTAGTCCATGCCCCAGCGCGCCACGAAGGAATCCATCTCGCCGGAGCTTCGAAGCGCGAGCCACGCGGAGTGTTCGTGACTGACGATCTCGGCCTTGATGCCCACGGCCGCAAGCTGCTGGCTGATGACGGCGTACACCAGCTGGAGGCTGCTGTTGGAGGAGTTGGAATCCATCGATAGCTCAAAGTGGATCTGGCCGTCTGAATAGCCTGCCTCCTTCAGCAGGGCCTTCGCCCCTTCGGGATCGTAGGGAATGCCCTCCAGCGCGTAGTTATGTGCCCAGATGCCGGTGGGGATGATGCCCTTCTCGCGCACGGCGTCGCCCAGGTAGATGCCCTGGATGATCTCATCGGCGTTGATCGCCATGGCGATGGCCTTGCGCACCCGGACGTCCTTCAGAAATTCGTTGTTCTCGTTCATCAGCAGGTAGGTCAGGCCGACCTTCGGCGTGCTGACGATCCGGTCCGCCGGCAGGGTCTTGTAGGAGGAGGCCACGATGGCGCTGTCCAGCGAGGCCAGGTCGATGATGTCCAGCTCGCCGTTTTTGAACATGAGGTCCTGGGTGGTGGCGTCGGGGATGACGCGCACGATCAGCTTCTTCACGCTGGGCTCGTCTCCCCAGTATTTGTCGTTGTAGACGAGGGTGTAGTGGTCGTTGGCGACCCATTCCGTGACGACGTAGGGGCCGCTGCCGATGGTGTCCGCCGGTTCCTCGCCAAACTTCGGCGCGCTTTCCATGGTCTCGGCGTCCACGATGGACATGGCGGGCGCGGACAGCTCCACCAGGAAGCCCGCGTTGGGCGCTGAGAGGGTCACGGAGAAGTGGGTGTCGTCGATGACGCTGAAGCCCTCCAGGGACTCCGCCTCGCCGCTCATGACCTTGTCTGCCCCGAGGATCTCCTCGGCGATCTCCGTGTTCTGCTGCGCCAGCTTCAGAAGCCGCTCAAAGCTGAACTGCACATCCGAAGCGGTCAGAGGGCTGCCGTTGGAGAACACCACGCCCTCCCGCAGCGTGAAATCGTAGGTCAGGCCGTCCTCGCTGATGGCGTAGTCCGTCGCCAGGCTGCCCACCAGCTCCGAAGCGCCGCTCGCCGGCCGCGTCTCAAACAGGCGGTCAAACACGTTCAGGGGGATCAGATAGTTGTCCGTGGTCTTGGCCACGTCCATGGTGGAGATGTCGTAGAGTATCGCGGTCCGCAGCAGGCCGGACTCCACGTTCTCCGCCAAGGCGTAACCGCTCAGCATCAACAGCGCCAGAATCAACGCGATCATTCGCTTCATGAGTCATTCTTCCTTTCTCACCGGTCAAAATCCTTATGACATTATAACAGAACGGTCACAGCTTTTCAAGGCACATATCGGCGTATAATTTCAACAACCCTTCCATCCTCGAGCCTGACGGTCGTGTTGTGGCTGTCAAAGGCGTCGTTTTCCGATCCTTGAATGGCGGCCGTCACGGCCTCGATGCCCTCGGCGGTCACGGGATCTTTCTCGATGTCCCAGCCATCGGTAAATACGACGTTCTCAGAAAGGGTCAGCGTCACTTCGGCGCGCTCGGTACAGGTGTTGAAGTCGTCGTCCTCGACGCACATCCAGCAGTTGTCCTCGCTGAAAGGGCTCAGCGTGCAGCCGCCCGCGTCGTAGCCGCCGTTGACGAGCTTGTGGCCGTATTCGTCCTCTTCGAGAGACTCGATGCGGATGCTCTCGCCCTCGACGACGATGGTATCCCCCACGGCCATCTGATCGATGTCCACGATGTCGTAGCAATCAACCGTGTAGAGCTTGACGTCGCCCAGCGCGTCGCCCGAGAGGTTCGCGCGGTCGAATGACGCGGGATACTCGCCGTCGTTCATGTCCACGGTATCATTCATGGATCGAATCTCGCTGCCCGACGCGCCGAAGTCGATCCCGCGCTCGAAGCGCATGCCCTCGCCCGCGTTCTCCTTGGCGTCCTCCCAGATCAGCATGCCGTCACCGTCGATGCAGAACCTCGCCTCGCCGTCCTCGTACTCGGTCACCGCGGAATCAAAATCGCCGTCCTCGGCGTAGGTGACCACGGCCTTGCTGCCGGGCATGCAGGTGTACAGGCATTCGCTGTCGCCGTCGTAGGCGCAGGCGTAGCCCCATTCGACGCTCTGGGCGGCGCTGCTGGCCCAGCTGACGAACACCTTGAAGGTGCCGTCGTCCTGAACGGTGATGTCGATGGTCGCCCGTCCGCAGCCCCATCGGCCCGCGAAGCCCAGCGACTTGGCGTATTCCGTCGCCTCGGCGTCCTCAAGGCGCCGGAGCCGGAGATCCTGCGCAAGCCCCTCGGAATCGTTCCAGATCAGCCTGTCTCCGACGTCCGCGAAGAACACCGCGGCGGTGAGCCCGTCGGTCACCGTCGATTCGCCGTGATCCTCGTGGGTACGGGCGCCGTCTTCGCAGATCAGGGTATCGCTGTCCGCGTCGTAACGGCAGCTCGCGTATTCAAACTTGTCGCTCACGTCGCCGCCGTCGCCCAGCACGGCCGTGCAGTGGAAGGCGGCGTCATCCGCGTCATACCAGATTTCCATGGCCGCCCCGGCGTCCACCCAGGTGTCCGAGAAGCGGTCGATCACCTCCGCCGAGGGCGCCTCCGCCAGGGCGAAGGCGGTCAACATCATCAGCGCCATCAGCGCGCAAAGCAGCTTTTTCATTCCCATTTCACTCCTGCATGATCAAATAACCAGATGGACAATCCTCCCGTCCAGACGCGGAGAATTGTCCATACGCTTTGAATTAATCGTCGACGACCTTCAGCGTGTTCACGACTTCGCTGATCCAGTCTGAGCTCTCCATGGCCGCGTCCTCGTCTTCAATCGGCTTGCCTGTGATTGTCACGGTCAGGATGTCGTCGATCTCGCTGCCGTCGTCGTCGTAGACCGGAGCGAGGAATACCGCTTCATAGATGCCGTCCTCGTTCGTGATCTGGTAGCAGAGCACGTTCTTGAAGTTGCCCCACGCTTCCATCGTCTCGACCTCGACGTTCCAGGTCTTTGCGAGCTCCTCCGCGGTGGGGAAGGTCTCGCCGTCCCTCAACTCGCCCAGGTGGATGCGGATGCCGCCCCCGTTCTTGTCGGTCAGTATCACCAGGTCCTCGTCGTCGGTGTGGTCGTCCATGGTGATCTCAAAGAACTCCTCGTTGTAGTCAAAGGTAAAAACACAGTCGGGATAGGTGTAGGTGGCCGCGAGGGCGCCGGCGCTCATGGCCAGTATGCAGGCCAGCAGGATCGCAAAAATCTTCTTCATGGTGATTTCCTCCTTTTTCCGTTTGAGGTTGTGTTTTCTGTTGACAGGTGCGTTGTAACAGGGCCACCGTCACAGAACCGTCCCACGGGTTACTTATCGTAAACGTCAAAACGAATTTCGTTTGGAACGTTTACGTCGCGCCGGGCGCGTGCCGCGAAGCGGCTGATTTCCACTCGCGCCCGTTCGCATCCGCCGGAGGCGGCTATAGTCAACGGCAAATGCTTTTGCCGTTGACTATAGAAACACACTCTAAGACTCGAAGGACGTCGTGGAATCAAACGTCACGGTATTGCTCAGCCACTTCGCGCCGGTCCTGTCGCTGACCGCCATCGCCGCGAAGTTCAGCGCGCCGTCGCTCCAGCTGCCGGACACCTTGAAGCTGCCGGAGACGCTGTTGCCGGCGTTGGGCTTGAGCGCCTCGCCGTCGATCACCATGACCAGGTCGTCGCCGTTGAAATCGGGGTCGTCGCCGTAGGTCAGCAGCATCGCGTTGAACATGCATTTCTCGGTGCCGAGGTTGTAGAGCGTCCAGCTATAGGTGGTCACGTCGCTGTCGGACTGGAAGTCGGTATAGGGCACCACGGTCAGGGCCAGGCATACCGGATCGTCGACCCCGCCCTCCTTCAGGGGGCTCGTGCTCTGGGCGAGCCATGCGCTGACGAGCGCGTCCACGTCGGCGGGGCGCACCGTGCCGGGCTCGAAGGTCAGGCCCCGGGCTTCATCGAACTTTGTGAAGGCGTTGTCCAGCTTCTGGCCATAGATGCCGTCGAAGCCGCCCGCGTCGTAGCCCACCTGCTTCAGGATCTGCTGCAGGGCACGGACGTTCTCGCCTCGGGAGCCGCGCTCAATCACGTCTCCCGCCTCGATGGTCTCGGTTTGAATGTAACCGCATCCCTTGCACGTGCGCTGGCGGAGTCCGGGTGTGGTCCGGGTCATGGGGCGCACAGTCTCCCACTCGCCGAAGTCATGGCTGAGGCGCTGCTGCGTCTGGGGCCAGGCGATGCCGTCCGGAGTCAGGCTCTGGTCCGCCTGGAACTTCATAATGGCCTTTTCCGTGCCGCCGCCGTAGATGCCGTCCGCGCCGCCGACGTTAAGGTAGCCCTGATCGACCAACAGACCCTGGAGCTGGCGGACCTCCTCGCCCCGGTCCTTGCGTCGGAGCGTGCCCTCCGGGTCATAGCTCTTCGCGGCCTCGGTGTAGCCGCACACGCGGCATACGCTGGCCCGCATGCCGGAGGAATGGTCGGTCGCTTCCTTGATGATCCTGTACTCAAAATCGTGGGGCAGCTTGTCGACGGCCTTCTGCTCCTTGTGGCCGCACACGACGCAAGCGTGCTGGCGGCTTCCCTTCTCGGTACAGGTGGCCTCCTTGACGACCGTCCACTTGCCGTATTCGTGGTCGGCAAGGTACTTCTCCTTCTGCTCCTCCCCGCAACGGGCGCACGTGCGCTTGCGGGTGCCCTCCTTGACGCAGGTGGCCTCCTTGGTCACCTTCCACTTGCCCCACTCATGGCCCGCCTTCGCGATATCCTTCTCCTCCATGATGCCGCACTTGGTACAGTAGCGCCGCTTGTAGCCACCCTTGGTACAGGTGGCCTTCCGGACGGTTTCCCAGCGGGTCCAGTTGTGGTGGCACTTGCTCTGGGGATACTCGCGGCTCAGGTACTTCTCCTGGATCCATCCGTACTTGCACTCATAGAAGCCATCTACATAGTTGTAAACCTCGACCTCGTGCGCGGCCTTGAGCGTCAGCGTGACTCGGGAGCGGGTGCTTGGCTCCTCATAGACCTTGACTTTCTTCGTGGTGTACATCGTATCCGCCAGCGCGGGCACAGCCAGCGCCAGCAGCAGTACGACCGCCAGCAGCGCGACGGCGATTTTCTTCATCATGGTTGCCTCCTTCTTTGGTCAATCGTGTATGCTCTCGTCCAATCGTCGGACGATCTGTCAGGTCATCGGCTCGTAGTAAACGGCGTTATCGAGGGCGTACAGGTCGCTCACCTCCCGGTAGGCCGCCTCGTCAGCGGATTCGCCATTCAGGAAGTAGACGGCCTCGGCGTTGTCCTCGCCCGGGGCGTGATGCGCGTCATAGCTGTCCGCCTGGATCGCCAGCTCCAGCGCGTCGCCGTTCACATGGTAAACGGATAAATGCTCCTCGCCGGAGAGTCGGGAATAGCGGGTCAGCGTGCACTCGTCAAAGTTGCAGTAGAAGACGTCACCGCCGCCGCCAACCTCCAGCACGTCCTTCGGCGCGCCATCGGAGTAGAGCAGGACGACGCCCTTGTCGTCAATGCCGATGAACTTGTCCTCCGTGGTCGTGATGATCAGCACCGGCACGCCGTTCCCGTTGACATCCACGAAGGCGTGGTACGGATATTCCGCCAGGATGCTCTCGTCGGCCAACACGTCCATGTACCAGTCGCTGTCCGCGCCTTCGGCCATGGCCGGCTCCTCCGCTCCGGCTTCCGCCAAAGCAGCAACCGCCCCAAGGCATGCCACCGCCAGTGCGAGCGCCAGAATCTTCAACAACTCTTTCTTCATTACAGGAAAACCTCCTTTTCCGCCGAAGCGGTATGTATCTGAATGTATCCGGGATACAATCAGTCATGATAACAGCGCGGGGCACTGCCCCACCCCGCCGTTCAGAACAATGATAACTGTATTGAGGCCTATATTTCAATAGGGTGTCCCAGATTGTCACGGCTTTTTGCGCGGGCAGGGCTCCGCTCAGCCCTGGCGCCTCCTTTCCACACGGGATAATTATAGCGCGGGAGGGGATGCCTCCGAATGCTTCAGCGCATCCTTCCGGCGATACATCTCACGGTCAGCCCGTTTGAACACGCGCTCAAAGCTGTGGTCCCTGCTTGGAATGTAATTCGCCATGCCCGCGGCGACGATCACCTGATTTGTTTTTTGGTGCTCCTCCATGCGGCGGTTAAACTCCAGGAGCAGCTTCTCCCTGTCGTTGTAGTCCTCATCCTGGAGAATCGCGACGAATTCATTCTCTGTGCTAAAATAGACAGCGGTGTGACAAAGCATGTCACATTTAAGGCACAATCCATCGACACCCTCATTTCAAAAAAGGAGACGACCGACCATGTTAGTAACCTCCTCCTCATTGTATGAAGTTATATTCATGATAACATACCGACTATGACAGCAATATCACAAACGCGCATGAAGACCGAAAAAACATATGATTGTACAGCATCCCCCTCGCGATTTGTAACAGTAGTGTAACAGTCAATATGGTATGATTGGGTAAATATTCTTCCCTCATCGCATATGGGCGGAAGTTGGGATCGCAGAAGGAAGGAAAGCGCCGTGATGAAGCCACGGGTTATGCTGCTGTGCTGCGCCGCACTGGCTGTTCTGTTCGTCGGAAACCATGAGCGTCCCGGCAAGGCGGCGGCACAGGTTCCCGGGGAGGCCCCGTCCTTCCTGACGGATTATGTCGACGCCGTGCGGGTGGGCGACTGGTTTCTGGCCTGCGTGGAGGCCACGGCGCCGGAGGAGCGATTTCAAAGCGCCACCCGCAATACCACCGCGCCCTGGGTCCTGCTGGACGAACGGGGCGATGTGCTGGCCGAAGACCTGTACTGGCGGCCAAAGGACTACCCCTGGCCCCTGCAAGCCCGGCCCTTCGAGGGCTTTGAGGCGGGCGTGGACATGGCCGTGCTGCGCGTGGACCAGAGATACGGGCTGATCGATCGGGCGGGAAAGGTGGTCGTCGAGCCCGTCTACGACAACCTCTTCGGCTCCAAACCCGGCGAAACCGCCTGTCCCGCGGAAAAGGACGGCAAGTGGGGCTGTATCGACGCGGTGGGAAATGTCATCGTTCCCCTGCTCTACGATGAGAGCTTCGCCCGCCTCGGGGATGGCCGCGCAGTGGTCACCCGGGACGGACGGGAGGGGCTGTTGGGCGAGGATGGCTCGGAGCTTCTCCCCGCCGTCTACGATGTCGTGTGGCTGGAGGAGGGCGCGCCCTTCGGCATGGCCCGCGCAGGCGACACATGCGCGCTGTTTGAACGGGACGGAAGGATACTGTTTGAACGGAGCCTGGGGGAAAACGGCTGGATCTTCTGCAACGGGGATGCCGAGCCGCCCTTTGCCTGTTACAACAGCGTCGATGAAACCTACATCTATTTGAATTTGGACGGCACGGAGGCGCTGGGCGGCCCCTATGACTACGCCTCGGCGTTTTGGAAGGACGCGGAAGCGGCTTCGGTGTCGGTGGATGGGCGATGGGGACGCATGCGCCGGGACGGTAGCTTTGCGATACCCGCAGAATACGATTGGATCGGCAGCCCCTCGGAGGGCCTGATTCCCGCCGAGAAGGACGGGCTGTACGGCTGTCTGGACGAAGCCGGCAGCGTCGTGATACCCTTCCGATTCGCCCATGTCGGGGATTTCGCCCGGGGCTATGCCGATGCCCAGCCTCAGGGCAACGAGGCAATGCACGGTCTGATCGAGCGAACGGGCCGGTGGGTCATCGAACCCATGGACTGTGATCAGGTGGCCGTCGGCGCGGACGGGGTCGCGGTGGTCTGCGCCGGTTCCGTACCTGTCGCGTTTTTCCGCATTACAGAGGATGGCGCGGAGCCCATCGAGGGCCTGGGACGGTTCGAGGGCGTTACGGCGGGCCTGCTGCCCCACGAGGATGCCTCGGAACTGGCGAAGTTGGACGATGGGACGACCCCGACGCTGCGGTTTTCCGAAGACACGCCCCTGCCCCACCTGGACGGCGAGGCGCCGCTGTACCCGCTGTACGCGGCCTGTGTGGAGGCGGCATATCCCCCGGACGTACAGTATGAGACCTGGGATGAAGGAGAAAACCCTGTGCTGACGCTCAGCGGCGACGAAAATCCCTGGCAGCGACTGTTGGACGGAGATGCGGACGTCATCTTTGCCGCCATGCCGGGTCCGGACGCCTCCGTCTGGGCGACCCTCGCGGCGCGGGGACTGACGCTGAAATTCACGCCGCTGTGCCGGGACGCGGTGGTATTCCCGGTGAACGCCGATAACCCCGTGGAGGAACTGAGCGTCGATCAGCTTCGTCGGATCTATGCCGGGGAGATTGTCAACTGGTCGGACGTGGGCGCGTCGGGGCCGGGCAATATCGTCGCCTACCAGGATGAGCCGGACAGCGAAGGCCGGGCGGCTTTCGACCGGCTGTGCGGTTTTGCTGCACTGGCGGACGCGCCTCAGGGCATTCTGGATTACAGCGGCTGGTTTCCCGACGCAAACAGCGGGACAGTGGCTTACCGCAACCTGCCCAACGCCCTGGGCTATGCCCTGCTCAGCCGCTGTGCCGGGCTGACGGCGGGCGGCGCGGTAAAGCTGCTCGGCGTGGACGGTGTCGCCCCGACCGATGAAAGCATCGCCGACGGCGCTTATCCCTTTGCGGAAACACTCTTCGCCGTAACGCGGGCGGACAATGACAATCCCAACGTCCGGCTTCTGCTGGACTGGCTGCAATCCGACCAGGGCCGGAGACTTGCGGCAAAGGCAGGCTTCACGGTACTCGCAAAAGAAACTCAAGGCTGAGACAGTATTGCGAAAGGGAACGGCAGCATGAACATACTGATCGTAGACGACGAGGTCAGCGCTCTGCGGGATTTGGCCAGGGTGATCGGGAAGGTGGCGCCGGACGCGACCATTCAACTCGCCGGGGATTCCCAATCGGCATTGGCATTTTGTCGGGACAACGCGCCCGATGTCGTGTTCCTGGACATCCGCATGCCGGGCATGGACGGCCTGACATTGGCTGCGGAGATGAAGAAGGTCTGCCCGCTGGTCAATATCATCATGGTGACGGCCTATTCGGATTACGCGCTGGACGCGCTGAAGCTCTATGTCAGCGATTATATCCTGAAGCCCGCAATGCCGGAGGATGTCAAAAACGCCCTGCTCAATCTGAGACACCCCGTTCGGAAATCCGGTGGGGGACTGTTTGTTCAATGCTTCGGAAACTTCGAGGTTTTTTATGACGGAGAGCCCGTCCGGTTCACCCGCTCCAAGGCCAAGGAGCTGTTCGCTTACCTGATCGACAGAAAGGGCGCCTCGGTGACAAACGCGCAGCTCAGGGCCATTCTGTGGATGGACGAGGCCAGCGATCACGCGAAGCAGGGGCATTATCTGGCGCAGATTGTCCATGAACTGCAGGGCATTCTGAATGAGCTGAACCTTTCCGATATTTTTTTGCACAGGCGGAATTCCTACGCCATCGTTCCCGATATGATTCCCTGTGACTTCTACCAGGCGCTGGCCCACGATCCCCGCGCGCTGTCCATGTATCACGGGGAGTATATGGGCCAGTACCTCTGGGCGGCTTACAGAAATCTGACGAATGAGAAAGAATTGTTCCGGTAGCGGAATATCGTGAAATCATATGAAGAAGAAATCCTTGCTCCTCCGGGTAACCGTCCTTTCCCTCGTGCTCGGGATGGTCGCCATGCTCCTGAGCGGCGGCATACTCTACGCGCTTTTCCGCAGCCGTGCGGAGGCGAATATGAAAAAAAACCTGAATGAAAATGTCAACCGGATGGCGGTTCAGCTCATCCGGTATCAGAGCTATGATTGGCTGCTGCCCTACTGGCAGGAACATTACAAGAAAATGGCGCTGCCGCCCTTTGGAGACATTGACACATACCTCAAATGGGGGGAGGAACGCGGCGCGTTTGAGCGATTGAACGCGGCCGCGCTCACGCCGCAGGCGGTCATGGAAATGTCCGGGGAGGAGCAGCGCCTTTTTGCGGAATATTGCTATCTTCAGATTTTTTTCGAGATCAGCCAACTGCGCATCCATTCGGACATCGATGTGGTGGCCTGTTTTGCAGCGGACGAATCGGAAAATGAAGCCTTCATATGGCTTCAAAGCACGAAGGAAGACAAGGGCTTCCTGGAGCATCGCATGGCTCTGGGACAGGTGTGGCCCTTTCAACCCAAAGCACACCCTGGATTTATGGAGCTGCAAAAGCCGGATGTCGATCTGAATACCGGGGTGGAAATCGTCCGGTCTGAACGGGACGGCGTCGAATACGCGACGGTCTATACGAAGCTAATGTCAAGAACCGATCACGAAATGCTCGGTGCGTTATCCGTATCCATATCTACGGCAAAAATGCTGGATGAGGTCTGGTCGGACGTATTCCGTTTTGAAAAGCAAATCGCCCTGTTGATCCTGATCCTGATCGTTGTGATACTCTTCGCGATCCATCGAACATTTCTGAAGCCGACCCTAATGCTTGCGCAAAGCATTCAAGACTATACGCGGCACAAATCGCCGGAGAAGCTCTCCGAAGCGCTGAAAAACCTGGTTAATCGTGAAGACGAAATCGGAAGACTGGCCTGCGACGCCAGGGACATGGTTGAGCAGAACGAGCGCTATTACAAGCAACGGATCGAAAACGAATCCTTGAAATCAAAGATCCTGCTGGCGCAGATCAAACCGCATTTTATTTATAACTGTCTCACGCTCATCCGATCCCTTCTGGACGAGCCTGAAAAGGCGGAGGAGGCCCTGAATCATTTTGCAGGGTTCCTTCGAGGAAGCGTGGATATGCTGGAAGAAACGGTGTGCATCAGCGCGAGCCGGGAAATACAGACGGTGGACGACTATCTCTACCTGCAAAAGCAGCGGTTCGGAGATTCCCTTCGAGTGGTGACCGATTACAGGGACACAGGCTTCTTCCTTCCTCCCTTTACATTGCAGGTTCTGGTGGAAAACGCCGTGATCCACGGCATTCGCAATACCGCTGGCGGGAGCGGAACCGTCGTCATCCGAAGCTATGAAGCCGACGGGTTTCATGTCATCGAAGTCGAGGACGATGGAAACGGCCTGCCGCCTGAAATCCGGCAAGAGCGGGAACAGGAGGAACAGACGCATGTGGGACTCAAGAACATCGAAGGGCGCCTTGACCTGATGTGTCATGGAACGCTTACGATTCAAAACAAGACCGGACAGGGAACCATAGCGACCATACGAATTCCAAAGCAGATCGACCCGTAACGCTTTCGCTGTAAACCCGACGACCATAGCAACAGATATGAGGTAATGAACATGAATCATGCAGGTCAGGCGCAAAGAAAGGGCAAGGGACCATACAGAATTCTATTGACGATTCTGACGGGAATCGCCGGCATTGCGTTGTTTGGCGGTATCCTTCTGATGTCTCAGTCCCGTATGGCTGAGCTTGCCCTGCAGGAAGAAATGAAAGAGAACAGCAGCTATATCACCAATGCGTTCACATACTATGAGGCAAGCGGCAAGACCATACAGAGCTGGTCGGATCGGCTCCACGAAGCATACTTCCTCATGATGAAATACGCTTTGGAGCAGGACCCCGATCTGCTGTCGGATCAGTCGTCATCGGAAACATTTCTGGGCGAGATGACCCGCCTGACCGGTGCGCAGGACATCATGCTTGTGGACCGGAACGGGAATGTCCTCGCTTCTGACACCGGCTTCTTTCGCGATTTGAAGGAGGAAATGTATGCGCCTCTGTTTCACACCTTCGATACATTTGATATGGAAAAACTGCCGATCTATGCGTTCACAGCCGAGAACAGGCAGTCGCGACTGACGCCCGCCGATCCCCAGGACAGCAACGGGGCTCAAACCGCGCAAGTCGAAAGGGAAAAAAACGAAGCAGACCCTCCGGAACAGGCCGTTGATTCCTCCTGGAAGGAGAGCTACTACGGCGCGAGCAACAGTTTTCCGATCCTCTACTCGATGGCCATCGACGATCAAAGGGCATGCGTGATCAACGATTACGGCGTTGTCCAGATGATGTATGAAGACCTGACCGATGTGTGGAATTATATTCTGAAAAACGAAGTGATCGGATCAAACGGATATGCGTTTGTCTGGTCTGCCGGGACAGGGGAAATCCTGTATTATCCCGAGCCGGACTTCAAGGGTCGGGATGTTTCGGTCCTTGGCATGGATATGGACGGGATACGTAACGGCACGTTTGTCCGGGAGAAGGTAAACGGAGAGGATATGTATCTGTATCCCGTATATTTCGACACTCAGGGTGCCTGGATCGCGTGCGCGGTTCCAGCCAAAGCACTGACGCGCGGAAGGCGGTTGACCGGCCTGATGCTGTGGCTGCTGTTCGGGGTTCTCGCCGCCGATCTTGCCTATTACGCAATTCTGCTTCTGAAGCAGAAAAAGGCTGTGTACGGAGGCGGGATCCTTCCCTTCGTGAAGCAGCGGCCCGAAAGCAGCCGGAAGACAAAGCTCATGATATTCACGGCTTTTTGTACGATCGCCATCTTCCTGAGCGCGTTCTATGTACAGACGCTCTATCCGATGAGCGACTGGGCCAAGAACGGTACGGCACAAATAGAAAGGATCATAAACGACCTGAACTCCCAGGAGATTCTGGTGAAAGGAATCCGGCAGTTTTATGCAGATGGCAGTGAGAAACTGGCGAAGCTGGCCGGATGGTATTTGGAGAAGCATCCGGAAAAGGCGACGACCGACATACTGGATACGCTGACAGATATCCTGACGCTGGAAAACATATCGATCGTTGACAAAGCCGGAAACGTGACGACCGCTTCTTCCGCTTATTTGCCGGAATTTGTCAATGCAGCCGAGGCAGAGGAAAGCACGGCGTCCACAAAGAACTCTGACATCGTTGCTCCAGGGAATCTCAGTGTTACGATACCGCTTCGGGGAGAGAAAGATGGCATTACCGGTTATCTAACGACAGAGTATAATCAGGATGTCCTGGGAACCATACAACTGTACAGCAATCTGAGCGGCACCATGAAAACCGTCCAGCCCGGAGAGGGCGGCATTGCGTTTGCGGTGGATGCGAACAGCGGAAGGTTCACCTGGCATCCGGACAGCTTTTTGATCGGGAAAAACGCGCTGGATTACGGCTTGAAGGAGAGCGACCTCCAGAACAATTTATGCAAGTACATTCAGCTGAATAGAGATGCCTGTTATGCCGTAACCGGGCAGCATGGGAACGATCTGATCTTTCTCGCCATCCGCGACGAGATACTGTTCCGTGAGCGCCTGCCGGTATCCGTGACGGCAGCTCTTGCCGCGCTGGCCATTCTGCTTATGATCGGACTGTGGCTGTATACCTGCCCGAAAGAGGAAGGCGGGACTGAACAGGAAGCGCCAGAGACGCTGCAGGGCAGGAAAGTGACAGCGGAGCACAAGGTTTTCCGCAACCTGGTCTTCGGCGCTGTGGGCTTTGCCGTTCTGTTACTTCTGGTGCGCTATTTGCGTCAGGATACAGCGAGAATAAGCCTGCTGGAATATGTTCTGAGCGGAAACTGGGAACATGGGTTGAATGTGTTTGCGCTGACCGCCTCGCTGATATTCATGCTCCAGGCCGGGCTGATTCTCTTCCTGTTTCGCAGCTTCATGGATCTTATGACGAAGATGGTTTCAGTCAGAACGGAGACCGTCATCCGAATGCTGGTCAGTCTGGTGACCTATATCACCGTTTTCTTTGTCGTATTCCGCTGTTTGGTACTCTTCGGAATGGAGCCGTCGGCCCTGCTGGCATCGGCAGGGATTGTGTCGGTGGTGATCGGCATCGGGGCCAACAGCCTTGTGGGGGACATCATCGCCGGCGTGTTCCTTCTGGCAGAGGGAAATATCCAGGTGGGAGATATGGTTACTGTCGAGGGTTTCCGCGGCATCGTAGAGGATCTCGGTATGCGGATGACAAAGATCTATGATGTGGACAGCGAGAATATCAAGATCATCCCGAATAAGGAGATGCAAAATGTCGTCCATATGTCGGCGCATCTGGCCAATGTCTGGCTGGAGTACCCGATCTGCTATGAGGAGGATTTGGAGCGGGCAGAGAAGCTGTTTATAGAAGAGCTGAAAAAGCCTGACGGCAGGATCCCGGAGATCATTGGGGACCTTTCCTTTATGGGCTTGCGCCGACTGGATGAAAGCGGCGTGGTGCTTATGGTCAAGGCCAGATGCCACGAGGCATATCGTCCCAAGGTGACAAGGGCTGTAAACCGTAAAATCTACATGATGTACCTGAGAAACGGTATCAAAGCGCCGTACCCGCAGCTTACGGTGCACAACGGCGATATTGTCTCGAAGAAATCGGAAAAGTAGTATTCACCACTGACGTTTTGACGCTGATACCCAAAAACCGATGGAGGATTGAAAATGAAGAATACTGGTCTCTGAAGCGGGTAAGCTGGGAAGCGTCTGGGACCTTGTCAAAGCCGCAGAAATCCCGAAACTCGGCGCATAAGCGCAGCAGCGAAATCAGAAGCGCGTCTGTGGGAATGCCGAGCAGCTTCTGGACGACCAAGGCCCGTATAAAGCTCTCGAGATGATAAATGTGCTTTCTTCCCATGTGGCGGTAAAAAGTATACGTGAAACTGACAGGAATGAGCCTGTCAAAATCAATGTGTTCCTCCAGAAGGCGGATAAGCTGAGGCTTATGCTGCTCGATCCATGCGTGTGATGGTAAAGCGCTTGCTCAAGCGACACAAGTATCCACCGGAGGGCATGGAAGATGCCATCAATACGGTGATGAGCCAGTGCGAGATGTGGACAGACATGGAAATAGCCTAAAAGGATACGGAGGTAAAAATGACAGAGCTGTTTTCGCAATTCACTGATAATCTCTCAGGTCTTGCCTTTGACGCCATGAAAGAACACTATCAGGAAAAAATAGAGGAATCGAAGCTTAGGAGTAGAATAAAGGAATACATCATAAGTCAAAAGGATTACCAGGATATATGCTCTTTGTCCGAAGAATTCGATTTCTCCGGACTAATTGAGTATTTACAAGGCTCCTTCCTTTCTTCAGTAAAAACACGCATTTTTGACCCAAGCAGCAAGGCACGCGGAACCGCCCGAGATGAAGTCATCAACGCCGCTATAGCATTCTCCAAAGCTACCACTCCGGAAT
The DNA here is from genome assembly GCA_017432405.1 of Clostridia bacterium. The sequence continues at coordinate 21,412 of JAFRJF010000213.1, forward strand.
CCCAAAAGCGCGTAACTTATCTTGTATCACAATGCATGGACATCATTCGGAGTTTTTATACAAGCGGAATCAAAATACAGGACTACATTCTGGCAGAAGAAATTGTAAATGCTGTTGACGATAATACAAGAGCAATCGTCAACAGTGCTACGACAGAAATTAAGAACGAATTACATGCTGCAGTTGCCGCTGGATCGATGTTTTCACTTGATTCCTTTGTCCAACAGGCTGCCAGTGGTAATCTGATCCAAGCAGGGCGAAATCTGAGAATGCTGTTTGATCGTATGTCCATGGAACATCCACTATTTCCATATTATGGCTATGAACTGAGTAACGACTCTCTTATCAGCAAACCCAGATCGCAGGATGCAGTAAAGAAATATCCACCCAGATTCATTTTCACTGGCAAAGTTCGTACAGGTGACAGGTACATCAATGATCCTTCCATGGACATAATGGATTATGCCTATCGACATCAGTTGATCATTGCCATGGATGTTGAAGCAAAAAAAACCTTGGTGATGTACTTGATCCAAGTCAGGAAGAGGTCAGAGGCTTACCTGGTACTGTTTTGTATGCAAAGCCACCAGCGTTCCCCCCTGCCTTTCCGTGTTCAATCAAAGTTGGAGATGAGGTTTACTTTGAATATCTGCTAATACGTACACAGGAAATCCTGGATGACGGCACTATCATAATCAGTAACCGAGAACAAGATAACAGTCACTTTTTCTTTGAATTCAGCATCCGTCCTAACATTAGCGATGGTGGCAGCTTTAAGGTGAATACAACAGATCTGACAAACAGAGAAAAGCTTCTTCATTTAAAGTTTCTTAACGCATTGATGCACGAAAAGAAGCTTAGCATTCACGTATTGGAAGCCGGAAAAGACCTCCTCGTAAGCAATGTGAGTGGAGTAGATTATGAATCTGGGTTCCAGTCTATTGAAGAAGAAATAGATTTCTGGGAAAGAGTATGTGTCATTGAGAATCGATTTGCCGTCTCCCTTGATGTTGCAGACAGCATCTCCCAAGAAGACTACGATTTGGTGATTTATCTATCTGACCTGATTACCGAAGATGAAGTCATCTCGACATGGGGAGGTGCGATCTTCACAGGAATAATCGACAACCGATTTAGAGAAAACTTGTTGGGAATGGATGATACACCCATGGCCATTTCCTATGTGGGGACTTGTACAATTACACTCTGGAGGACGCCAATGACTGTCGAATTCATGCGTACCTATAAGATGGCAATCATAAAGGATCTGGAGAAAACAAAAAGGAAAGTTGCTGCACTGGAGGATGGAGATACTTTAAAGATAACATTTGTTCCTGGATCTGATAAAACACAAATTGACACAACAAGAATACCTGCTTCTCTATTGCAACATGGGTAGGAACCTCCATGCTTAGTGCTGAGATTGTATTCGTAAACACATGTCAACACAAGTCAACACTTGTCAACGGATACCGGCAAAACGTCGTATCTGATCCTGAAACGGCATGAAATAGGGCCGAAAACGGGGTGTGATGGCGGGTGGAACAGGTGCAAGGACAAACCGCTTTTGCAATCCAATTAACGAATTATGCAGAAATGAGCCGTATTCACGGTGAATAAGCTCATTTCTGCATAATCTCTCACGCCAATATACAAAAAGCTGCACGCAAGCTTTGTATCAAAACTTACGTGCAGAGCTGCTCAGACTAGTCTGACTACAATTCTGATACAAATTATCTAAAAACTATTGAAAACACGGACATTTTCAGATATAATACGTTTATTGATGCAGAGGAAAAATAACATTTTCGAGTAGGTTAAATACAGAAACAAAAATATCAAAAGTTTTGTATTCATAAGTCAAGTGAAAATGAGTATATCTTGCTGGAAGACTAATTCTATACAGTGCTACTCAATAGGAATTGGGAGACATATGTGTTCTCCTGCGCTCACATTAGGAAAAGACTCTTCCTTGGCTGCATTATGTGCAGTGGTAATAATGAAAAAGGGGGACTAAATACACGTGATTTCAATTAATGAGTATTTGGGCAATATACTTGATGATTTTGTTGGTTATGTCCGTTCACAGGATAAACTGTGTGAATTATTAGATGTTCACTTTGACGCTGGAAGAATACCAAACTATACAAATATTCATGTGCAGCAATTATACCTGCTTCGCTATGCTTACGCTTATGCATTTGAGTATAAATGTATATATAGAAAACTAATAAAGAGGTTAAAACAAGACGAAGAAATAGATGTCACTTCCATTGGATGTGGCAATATGCTCGACTATTGGTCCCTCGCCCATGCAGTGAAAAATCAATATGATATCTATTATACTGGTATCGACACGATTAACTGGTCTTATTGTTTTGAAGCAAGGCAACAAGATAGTGTACAAAGATTCATAGGCGATGCAATCTCATTCCTTCAGCAGCAAGAGGAATTGGCGTCAAATATTTATATTTTTCCAAAGTCTATAAGTGAGTTTTCGATGGAGGAAATCTCATCATTTGGAAATTGTTTTACAAGACAAAGAGTGACCCCTCAATCATTACATTTTCTGTTCTCATTGCGTACTGATCGTGGAAGTTTAGAGAGGGATATGAGTAAAACAAAGCTATTGTATCAAATGCTGATTGAAAATGGTTATCATTCCAATGACGATAGCGATTGTTATTCCATCTTTGTCGATGATATTAAGGGAAAACCGATTCGTATAGTAGATGATGATTTTCAACATCCTGGGGATGTAATTGATTTTCTAAAGGAACTAGATGAAAAGTGTGCTGCTATAGAACACTGTTCAGATCGTATGAAATGCGAAAAAAGGCTTACCAGATGGCCAATACTTACGTGCCAATATGCCGCTTGGCAAGTCTTTTCTTTTGAAAGGTAGGGGTATAATGATAATCAGTGCTAGCAGAAGATCAGATATACCTACATACTATTCAGAATGGTTAATCAACCGCTTGCGAGAGGAATTTGTTTTCGTGCGCAATCCTATGAACATTCATCAGGTCAGTAAGATTAATCTTTCCCCTGATGTTGTTGATGGATTAATCTTGTGGACCAAAAACCCTATTCCTATGCTTGGAAGCCTTTCAGAACTGGAAAAATATAACTATTATTTCCAGTTTACTTTAAATGCTTATGGGAAAGATGTTGAGCCAAATATTCCTTCCAAAAAAGAAGTAATAATTCCGGCATTTATGAGATTGTCAAAAACTATTGGGCGTGAGCGTGTAATCTGGCGTTATGATCCCATTTTCTTCAGTGAGAAGTATACAATGGACTATCATTGCAAATATTTCAAAAGGTTGGTTTCTATTTTGAGCGATTACACAGAAAAGTGTACCATCAGTTTTCTAGACCTGTATCGCAATACCACCAGGAATATTCGGCCATTACAAGTACAGATTGAAACGCACGACCAACAACTCGAATTGCTGGATAGGTTTTCTACGACAGCACTCCAATATGGTATTTATATTGATACATGCGCTGAAGCAATTGACCTAAATGGTTTAGAAATCCCACATGCGTGCTGCATAGACAAAGAACGACTAGAAAGACTAGGACATTGTAAGCTCAAGGTTGAAAAAGACAAAAATCAAAGACAAGAGTGCGGATGCGTATCAAGTATTGATATTGGTGCTTATAACACATGCAAAAATGGTTGCTTATACTGTTATGCGAACTATAGCACAACAACTGTCCTAAAGAATAGCGAAAATCATAACCCGACTTCCCCCCTTCTATTTGGCGCAGTTGGTAAAGATGATAAAATTGTTGAGCGAAAAATGGTATCATGGAAAACTGAATCATCGGAGGTACATCAGGAATCTATATTTGATCTCCCAATTGATGGGTAAGGGAATCTTACGCAGCTTTATTGTCTACCATTATCCTATTATTGATAAGTGAAGTGTTCAACATGCCCGAGAAAAAGGTTAGAAGGGTCTACCAGGCTCCCTCAATACCTCCGCTCTATAAGCAGGTGGGGATCTATGCCCGCGTGAGTACCCGCAGTCCCGAGCAGATGAACAGCCTGGCCGCGCAAGGTCTCTGAACTGGTCAGGATGTTCAGAGCCGATTACACCGCTCGGATATACGATGTATATATCGACATCGTAAGTGGTACTCGCACTGAAAACCGCCCCGCATACCAGCGCATGCTCGATGACTGCCGGAGCAGAAAGCTTGACCTCATCGTTTGCAAGAGCATTAGCCGGTTCGGGCGAAATACTGAGGAAATGCTGGTCAGCCTGAGAGAAATCAAGACTTGTGGCGTGAATGTCTTTTTCCAATTGGAAAACCTCAATACCGCTGATTCCTCATCTGAACATATCCTTACTGTCATTGAGGCATTCTATCAGGCAGAGAATCAGGCTCGCAGCGATAATATCAAATTGAGCCTGCGGAACAGCGCCGCAACCGGTAAATCGAAAAACTACACTCGCCCCTGTTATGGCCTTCAGAGGGATGAACACGGTGAACTGACAGTCAATGAAACTGACGCCGCCAACGTTCAGCTCATCTTCAATGCTTATCTCCAGGGAGCCACTATCAAGCAAATCGTCGATCTACTGAAAGAGCTGCATATTCCTTCCCCCACCGGCAGAGAGAAATGGTGTCAGAAATCGATAGACGATATTCTCAGCAATGAAAAATACGTCGGGGACGTCGTCCTAATGAAAACAATCCGAATCGGTGGTCCCGGCTCGAAGCGAATAAAGAACCGTGGAGAGGCAGCACAATACAAGGCCACTGCATCCCATCAGGCGATTATCACACGAGAGCAGTTTGAAGCTGCCCAAAAAGAAAAGGAACGCCGTTGCAATGTTGAGGGCAATGGGGCGCAGAGAGTTCGAAAGGGCACGCGATACAAATCTACATTTAGCATATACAAGTATCTTTCTACATTAGAAGAATAGGCTAACTACAACTGGATCTTTTGCAGAATACTTTTGGTAATTAATAACGCCTTATAGTATTCGTCAACACTTGTCAACACAAGTCAACACTTGTCAACGGATACCGGCAAAACGCCGCATTTGGTCGGAGAAGGGCATGAATCAGGGCTGATAACAGGGTGTGGCGACAGGTGGGATAGGTGGAAGCGCAAGCCACTTTTGCAATCCATGAAATGAATTATGCAGAAACGAGCCATATTCACGGTAAATAAGTTCATTTCTGCATAATTTCACACGCTAATATACAAAAAGCTGCACGTAAGCTTTGTATCAAAACTTACGTGCAGAGCTGGAGCTGATGGCCGGATTCGAACCGGCGACCTCATCCTTACCAAGGATGCGCTCTACCTACTGAGCTACATCAGCGCGCTTCGCATTTCTCGAACGCAAGAAGTATTATACTACAGTCAGCGCGAAAAAGCAATAGGTTATTGATAAAATAATGAGCGTGCCGCAACTTTTTACATTTTATGTGGCACGCTCATCGTTTTTGCTCAGTTTGACTCCTCCTCGGCCTCCCGGGCGGTTACTGTGAAGGCATCCTTGCCCAACAGGCCCAGTCGATAGTTGAAGGGGATGTCAGAATTCGGGAAGCGCTGGAAGAACAGCTTGCGGATGCGCTCCATGACCATATTGCCCGTCTTGTAGTTCACGGTGGGCAACAGCAGCGCAATCACATTGGTGCTGAAATGGGTGATGATATCGCCCTTGCGCAGGTTATCACGCAGTATCTCCACCAGGCCGTTTACGATGTTTTCCTGGCGAATGCTGTCGTAGTTGCCTTCCTCGGACTCACCCACCATGATGATGCCCAGGAACATCGTGGTGCCCAGGCGCTCCAGATTGCGCATCTCCAGGTTGTAGATGGCCTTGAACATCTCATAGTCGCACACAAATGCGCCGCGTTCCATGTCGCTGTTGTGAAGCTCCTGGCGGATGGCCTCCAGGTTCTCCTTCAGCGTCTGGCGGTTGCGGCTCATCTCCTGATAGAAGGCGGCCATTTCGGGGCTGGGCGGCGCGCCCAGGTAGCGATAGGTCAGGTTTGTGGCGTGCTTGTACTGCACCAGAGCGTCGCTGGTGCGGTTCATGCTGATCATGGCCTTCATCAATTCGATGTGCAGCCGGTCATCAAAGCTGTCTACCTCCAGGGCAGAACGACACACGCCGCAAATTTCATTGAATTCCTCTGCCTTGCGCAGCAATTCGATATAATTATAGACCGCCGTAAGATACTGGGTATGCAGCTGCTGGGCAAAGCCCGTATCGCCGTCCAAATCGCCGGTCTGGTACAGGTCGCCCTGGTACAGCTCCAGAATCTGCTGGTACATCTTCCGCTGCTTCTGGGGGTCGCGCTCCAGGGGTACCTGATCGAACAGATCCATCAGGTCCAGCGCGTCGATTCTCATGTCCGGCAGGCTTTGCCAGTGATAGGCGCCGCGGTCCGACACGATGCAGCTGCCCATGCCATCGGACATCTGATTGAGCAGCGTCCGCATGCGGCTTACCAAAGTCTTCAGGGCATTTTCAGGGTTGGAAACGCTATGCTCCGGCCAAAGGGCGTGAAGCAGTTGGGGGTTGGGCACGGAACGGCCCCTGTGAAGCACCAGGAACTCCATCAGCGCAGTGCCCTTGCGGGACTTACTGACCGGATTCTCAACGTGCTGTTCATTAATATAGATGAGGAAGCTCCCCATCATCGTTATCCGCACGGTATCCGCCATGTGGCCAATCCTCCATTCCAAGGGTTGAATTCATAGATCAGAGCGCCTTTAGCCGGTCATATTGCTCAAAGACCTCGTTTGCCAGTCGGTCACACTCAGGGCCCATGGCCATGTCGGTGTTGCCCTTCAACATGTCGCTGAGCGCGCATACCGGTTTAAAAATCGGCGTCAACGCCACATTGCCGGTAGAGCCCTTCAACGCGTGGGCCGCTTCAAAGGTCTTTGCGGTATCCCCGTCGGCCACCGCCGCCTTCAGCTTTGCGAAGCTGCCATCCACGTCGTCCTTCACCATGCCCACGACCTTCAGGTAAAACGGCTCCATGTTCATACAGCGGGCCAGGCCCTCCTCGACATTTGCGCCGTATGCCCTCAGGGAATCAATGGTCAACATAATCACATAACCTCCGGATATTACCTAAAAGCGGTGCGTCACAGGCGCTTTGCCAGCGTCTCAGGGCTGACCGCATATGTCAGCGCCACCTCTCGGGTAATGGTACCCGCGCGGTACAGGCGTTGCAGCTCGCCGTCCATGGAGATCATGCCCTGGCCGGCGCCGCTGAATATCGCGTTGTCGATCTGGTGCGTGCGGCCGTCGCGGATCAGGTTCTGCACGGCGGGATTCACAGTCATGACCTCAAACACAGCGATCTGGCCCCCCTCCTTCTTGGGCACCAGGCGCTGGGAGACCACGGCCCGCAGCACCATTGAAAGCTGCATGCGCACCTGGGCCTGCTGCTCGGCAGGGAAGGTATCCAGTATGCGATCCACAGTCTTGGAGGCGCCGGTGGTGTGCAGGGAAGACAGCAGCAGGTGGCCGGTTTCGGCGGCGGTGATGGCAATCTTTATCGATTCCAAATCGCGCATCTCGCCCAGCAGGATCACGTCCGGAGCCTGTCTCAGCGCCGCGCGCAGGGCCCGGGCAAAGGTGGGCACGTCGTTGGGCACGTCGCGCTGGCTGACCAGGGACTGCTTGTGATTGTGTATGTATTCGATCGGATCTTCGATGGTCACGATGTGACCGTGACGCTGGGTGTTGATGCGATCCACCATACAGGCCAGCGTGGTGCTCTTGCCGCTTCCGGCAGGGCCGGTGACCAGGATCATGCCGTTCAGGTTCTTGGTCAGCTCCATCACCAGGTCAGGGATGCCCAGCGACCGGGGATCGGGCAGGCCAAAGGCCACCATTCGGCAGGTCGCGGCCACAGTGCCGCGCTGCACATAGGCGTTGCAACGGAACCGACTCAGGCCCGCCAGCGCGAAGGAGAAGTCATCGTCGCCCTCCTCGTGCAGCTTGGCGATGTCGCGATGGGCCATCTCATAGGCCTCGCGCACCAGCGACTCGGTGCCCGCAGGCTTCACGATATCGTCGGTCAGGGGCACCATGTCGCCCTTGACCTTGCAGGTCACGTGTGCGCCCGGTATGATGAATATATCCGAACCGCCCAGTTCATAGGCCTTGCGCAATATCTCTCTCAGTTCCATACATCCTCCGTTACCGCCGTCAGCCGGTGCTCACGCCAGCGCAACCGCTCTTTTTCTCCCTGGGGCAACACCTCAACCGCGCAGCTCAGCGTGCGCAGGCCGTCGGAAAGCTCCCAACTGACGGTCCGATCCTCCTGGCCCATCAGCATGCCGTCCGGCAGGTTGCCCCGTACCGCGGCCAGATAGGCCTCATCGGAGTAGGTCGACGCCGCGCACCGGGCCAGCACCGCGTCCAGCTCGGCGACGTCGCGCTCCGCCCTGTCGTTCAGATCATAGCCGGCGGCCACCACTTCGATGCTGCGGCGGCTCAGCTGGGCGTCGTTGCGGGCGTTCATCAGCGCCAGCATGCCCAGCACGCCCATGCTCAATATCACCACGATCAGGATCAGGGAAGCGGCGCCGGGGCCGAAGGATACGTTGCTCTTGCGCCTCATGAATCCGCCACCCCCTTGTATCGCGTGCAGGTCAGCGAAAACAGCTCCTCATCCTCCGCGCGCACGGCGTCGGGATTGCGCAGCTTGTAGAAGGCCCTCACCGTGCCGGACCACAGCTCGCCCGCATCGGTGGACTTTGCGTTTCCGTCGACATATAATGTGTAATCGCCGCGGTCCAGGGTCCATGAGCCGTGGGAGCTGTGAAAGCCCATTCCCTCCAGCAGGGCGTCGATATCCTCCGCCGCGTAGATCGACTCGGCCACGTTCTGCGCGTCGGCGACGGCCACGGATTCCACGCCCGAGCGCACGGTCATGTTCCTGGCGGTAACGAATACCTTCACCAGCACGGTAGCGGAGAGCATGAAGAAGAGCACCGCGATGAGGATCTCCACCAAAAGTACATTGGATCGATTTCTTTTTCTCATCTCGCACCCCTTCTACTGCGCGCAGCGCAGGGCCACGCGCACCGTCTCCGGTTCGCCCTTGCCGTTGATCATGTCCACCGTCAGAAGGCCGTTCTCCAGGCTGGGCTCAAAGCGCTGCGCCGGGCAGATGGCCGTGCCGGACTCAGGATTGAAATTCCCGTCGTCGTCGGTAAAGCATTCATACATCTGGCCGTCGTAGCAGTACAGCCAGGTGACATAGGGTTCGCCGTCCAGGTCCTCGTGCATCGCCAGCGTCTTCACGCCGTCATGTTCGCCGACCACCATGGCATCATGGGTATCCTCGGCGCGAATCATGCTGCGCACATAGGCGCTGAGCACGCGATCCTCATTGTTGGCGGTGGAGTGATCCACCGTATTGCGGTACATCTGGGCGCCAAGCAGCACCATCAGCGTGGACATCACCGCAAAAAGCCCCAGCAGCACGAACACGAACACGCCATGCATGCTGTGCTGCACCGTCCTGCGTCTTCCGCTCACGAATCGCTCGCCTCCACTTCTGTAACAGAAATATCGGGCATCAGATTCGAGCCGAAAGAATCATAGCGAACCAGGTATCTCGACTGATCGTAGGCCAGCCCGTAATGGGTGCGCAGGTATTCCAGGCTGGTGGGATACGCCCCTTCCACCGCATAGCAGGTCAGCGCCGCGTTGTGCACGGCATCGGTGACAAATTCCGTCTGGGCCGCGCCGCTGCTGCGTCCCACGCGGTTGACCAGCAGCCACACGCCGCACAGCACCAATATCATCAGCAGCACGATCGCAATTTCTCGCTTGTATGCCATTCGCTCATTGCCTCCTTACACAGCTCTGAGTGAATCCATCACAGCATGCTTGACAGTATGCCGGCCATGGGCAGCATCACGGACAGCAGCACCGCGCCGATGACCACAGCGAGCAGGGCGATCAGGGTCGGCTCGATGACAGCCACCAGGCGGTCGATGCCCTCCTCGACCTGTTCCTCATACAGGCCGGCGATCTTGCCCATCACCTGGTCCTCGCGGCCCGCGGCCACGCCCATGCGGATCATGCGGTCATGCAGCGGGTCAAACAGCTTGGAATTGGAGATCGCGTCGGCAAAGGCCGCGCCGTTGTCCAGGTCTTTGCGGATGCCCTGAACCTTGTCGGCCGCCTCGCCGTCCGACAGCACGGAGGGCAGCAAGCGGAAGGCCTCGTTGGTGGGGAAGCCGCTGTGAAGCATCATGGACAGCACGCTGGCCACGCGGGAAGAGGCCAGCTTCATACTCAGGTTGCGCACCGGCGGGAAAATCTTTTTGATAAAGTTCAGAACGCTGTCCCGGGCGCTGGTCTTCATCAGAATTGCGCACACCACTACAGCCAGCACCACCAGGGCCACCAGGGCCAGCACCACCCAGCCGATGGTGGAGCCCAGGCGCATCAGGCCGCTGCCTGAGGCGGACATCTCGGCGCCCATGCTGTTGAGCACCCGCTGGAACACGGGCAGCACCTTCCACAGCATGATGGCGATGATCAACACCAGCATGACGCCCAGCACCAGCGGATAGGTGACGGCGCCGATCACGGAGGACCGGATGCGATCCTCGCGGGCGTAGTATTCCGACAGGTCGTTCATCACGTTTTCCAGCTGGCCGGTCTGCTCGCCGATGCCCGTCATCTCCACCAGGTAGGTCGGCCACCTGTCATCGCGTTGGAGGGCCTGGTACAGCGAGCCGGTCTCGTTGACGGCCTTGCTGACGTTCTCGTACAGGTCGGCATATTCGCTCCCCCTGGTCGTCTCCGCCAGCGTCTCCATACCGTCGTAGAGCGGCAAACCGGCGCTGAGTATCAGCGCCACCTGGCTGCAGAAGCTGGACAGCTCCGCAGAATCGAGCCCACGTTTCACCTTTCCGGCCATGTGAAAACCTCCTGCTATATGTATTGCTTTTGATGTAAGGGAATATCAGTAGAAGCGCTCCGTCGTGTATTTCTTGGCGTCCATGCAGCCGAGCTCGTGGGTCGGGTCGCAGAAGACCTCCTTGCCGTCCACCAGAGCCACCGTCCAGGCGTGATAGTACTTGTCGGCATAGCCGATCACCAGCCTGGCCGGAATGCCCTGCACCCGCAACATGCACACCATGATGGCCGACAGATCCTGGCAGACGCCGGCCCGGGCGTCAAAGCACTCCTCGATCTCCGGCAGGAGGAACTGACCGCTGCTGGCGATGGCCTTCTGCCTGACAAAGTCGTAGCTGAACTCGCTCTTCATGAAATTCAGCACGTTGTTGTACACATCGCCCTGGCTGCAGATCTCATCAGACTTCAACACCGCGTTGGTGGTGCGCACGTAGTCGACATACTGGTTCGGCACCAGGAAGGCCGCGTTTTCGTCCGTCAGCTTCGCCGACAGCACCACCTTGCCCTGGGCGGAGTATTTCGACCCCTTCACGTTCTCAAACAGCGCAAATTCGTATTTGCCCGAGCCCAGCTGCAGCGGGAAGACCTCGTAGTCGCCGGCGTTGTCCAGATCGTAGGTCAGCTGAGCGCCGCTGTAGGTCACCCGCATCTTCAGGCCATGATCCGTCGGCGCCGACACGCAGCACATCACATAGCCCTGATCCATGTGGCTGGCATCTATGACCAGCTTGCCGTCGGTCTGGACATCCGTGCCCGAGCTCTCGGGCCATACCGCGTCCGCCGACGAAGCATGAGCGGCGATCCCCAGCCCCATGAGCAGCGTCAACAGGACAAATACAAATCCCACACGAAGCAAATTCAAACAGCGCATGGCGTTTCATTCCTTTCATAATTTCGCATTATAAATTATACCATGTTAAGCGCTACAATGCAACGTCTTGGAGAAAAAAAATCAGTTATACGCATTGGTTACGTTATAACATTAACAAATAATTTACGGAAAAAATTTGCGAATTCGTTTTCAGTGTATTTGCAAATATCCGTTATTGTAGTATAATTAATCATATCATTACAGTAAAAGGGGCGTTACACCCCGCAGGCTGAAAAGCATCAACCGAAAGGATTGCCAATGGAAGCTATACTGTACGCAGAGATATATCTGTTCTGTATCATAATCGTCTGGCTGTGCAAATACTGGTCGGACCAGCGCTCCTCAGATTCCGCGTCGGAGCGGTGGCTTCATACTGCGCTGGTCGGGTTTTTGATCAGCTTTATTTCAAATTTCCTTTTTACGCTGGTCAGCCGCGTGCTTTCCGCGACGCCTGTCACCCGTCACGCCTCGTGGCTGTTCAAGACCGCCTATCACGTGATGCTGTGCTTCGGCGTATTCTCCTGGTGCGGCTATGCCGATACCGAATGCCGGGGCACGCTGTTCACCACCCGCAAGCGGGTGATGCTCTCGGCCATACCGCTTGGGCTGATGGTGGCGCTGGTCATCAGCAACCTGTGGACCCATAGCCTGTTCACAATCACCGAAGGCGGTTATGTGCGCGGAAAGCTGTTCCAGCTGGAAATGGGGCTGCTGGTGGCAATTACCACGGTTTTCAGCGTCAAGCTGCTGCTGCACGCCCGCAGCGAGACCGACCCCATCAAGCGGGGCCACATGAAGCTGGTGTCCTCGTTCCCGCTGTGCCTGCTGATCGCATGGCTGCTGACCCTCGCAGGCGAATCGTTCCCGATCATCAGCGTGGCCATCACCATCGAGCTGCTGTGCCTGTACATGGGCACCTCCACCCAGCAGATTTCCATGGACAAGCTGACCCAGGTGAACAATCGCCAGAACCTGTTGAGCTTCCTGGAATACAAGTGCGTCAACCACAGCGAAAAGCTGTTCCTTTTCATGATGGACCTGGATTACTTCAAGACCATCAACGATACCTACGGCCACCTGGAGGGCGACGACGCGCTGATCCGGGCCGCGAAGGCCCTGAAGATGTCCTGTGGTGACCATTTCAGGCGCAGACCCTACATCGCCCGCTATGGCGGCGACGAGTTCATCGTAGTGATCGAATCCACCAGGCAGGAGGCCGATCTGCTGCTGGAAAACATCCATTCGAACCTGAAAAAGCTGAACGACGAGGCCAACAAGCCCTATAACCTGGCCTTCAGCATCGGCGTGGCCGAATACCACCCCGGCATGGACGCCAACGCGCTGATCGAGGCCGCCGACAGCGAGCTGTACAAGATCAAGCGTGCCCGCCCACCTCGCCCGGGCGAGAGCAAGCGTTAGGAATCCTATAAAACCACCGGGCCGCCACCCATACGGATGGCGACCCGGTGGTTTTTTCGGCATCAATACCTCAGGAACGCGCAATACCCCTTGTAGGCCTCCCAGAGGTCGGCCTTGGAGACTAGCTCCCAGGGGGCATGCATGGACAGCACGGGCACGCCGCAGTCGATCACATTCATGGCATATTCCGCGCAGAACTTGGCGATGGTCCCGCCGCCGCCGACGTCCACCTTGCCCAGCTCGCTGGTCTGCCAGCACACGTTCGCCTCGTCCATGATCCGGCGCACGGCGGCCATGTACTCGGCGTTGGCGTCGCTGGCCCCGCTCTTGCCCCGGGAGCCGGTGTACTTGTTGAAGCACACGCCCAGGTTCAGCATGGCGGCATTCTTCTTTTCAAACACGCTCGAGTAGGTGGGATCGTAGCCCGCGCTGACGTCGCTGGAGAGCATGCGGCTGTTCTGAAGCGCCCGGCGCACGACCAGATCGCCCTCATAGCCCATCAGCGCGGCCAGCTCGGCCACGGTGTTCGCGAAGAAGCGGGACCGCATGCCGGAGGCGCCCTCGCTGCCGATCTCCTCCTTGTCCACCAGCACCGCGCAGAGGGTGCGCTCGGGCACCTCGTCGAAATCGGCCAGGGCCATCAGGCTGGGATAGGCGCACACCCGGTCGTCGTGGCCGTAGGCCAGTATCATGCTGCGGTCCAGTCCGGCGTCCCGGGCACGGCCCGCGGGCACGACCTCCAGCTCGGCGGAGATGAAGTCCTCCTCCTCCACGCCCCAGTCCCGCTTCAAAACGGCCAGTATGGCCCGCTTCACCGGATCCTTCTTCTCTTCCTTTTCGCCGCCGCACTCGGGCTGGCTGCCGATCAGTATGTTCAGCGCCTCGCCGTCCACGAACTTCGACGCGGTCTTCTCCATCTGCTCCTGGGCCAGGTGAGGCAGCAGGTCGGTGATGCAGAACACCGGGTCGTCGTCCCCCTCGCCGATCGACACCTCCACGGTATCGCCGTCCCGCTTCACGATCACGCCGTGCAGCGCCAGGGGCAGGGCCAGCCACTGGTACTTCTTGATGCCGCCGTAGTAGTGGGTGTCCAGGTAGGCCAGGTCCCCGTCCTCGAACAGCGGGTTCTGCTTGACGTCCAGGCGGGGCGAATCGATGTGGGCGCCCAGTATGTTCATGCCCCGCTCGATGGACATGCTGCCCACCACGAAGGCCATGAAGCTCTTGTTCATCCACTTGCGATACACCCTGTCCCCCGGCTCCAGCGGCTCGCCGGTCTTGATCAGCGTGTCCAGGTTGCGAAAGCCCGCCGCCCGGCAGATGCGCTCCGCCTCCGCCGCGGCCTCCCGCTCGGTCTTGGCATTGTCCAGAAATGCCCGATACGTGTCGGAGAAGGCGGACAGCCGCGCCCGCTCCTCTGCGGAATAGTGCTCCCATGCGTTCTTTCTATACATAAATATCCCTCCATTACAGATACAGATCGTCCGTATGCGCCTTAAGCCACTTCTTCCAAACCTCGTAATCCGGCATCTGCCCGGCCACCAGGGCCCAGAAGCGGGGTGAGTGGTTGAATTCGTACAGGTGGCAGAGCTCATGGATCACCACGTAGTCCAGCGCCTGGGGCGGCGCCATGATCAGCTTCCAGTTGAAGTTGAGGTTGCCCTTGCTCGAGCAGCTGCCCCAGCGGCTCTTTTGCTCCCGGATGGTGACCCTTCCGGGAACCCTGCCGATCCGCGGCACGTAATGATCCAGCCGCTCCCTGATGCGCTTCAGCGCCATTGTGGACAGCGTGGCCCGGATGGCGGCGCGCACGTCGGGATCGCTGTCCGGGTTGGGCAGGGTCAGGTGGTATTCCTCCCCTTCCAGCCTGCCCGAGCGACGGGCGCCCGGGTGCAGCCGCAGTATGCAGCGCTTCCCCTCGATCAGGATCGGGCTGCCGTCGGTGACGGGATGGGCGCGGCGGTCCGCCTCCAGCCGCGCCTCGGTCTGGCGCTGCATGTCCAGCAGCTCATCCGCCCGCTGGCGCACCATCTCGTCCACATCCCGCAGGCGCAGGTACTTCGGCGCGTACACCCGAAGCCCCGCCTCCGGCAGCGCCTGGAACAGCACGTTCTGCCGGGAGGACTGGATCAGGGTGTACTCGATGCGCCGATTGCCGGCGATGACCGCGCGCTTCATTGGTGCACCTCCATGAATTCTGATTTATCGAGCTATGCTCGACAAATCAGTATTTACCACACCTGCCTCGACTGCCGCTCCTGGAGCGTTGCCCTGTATGCCTCCGGGTTGTCCATGATCCTGTGCAGGCCGCGAATGGCGCAGCCCTCGGGGGCGTCGGCCACCCGGCAGGGGATGCCCAGCGCCTGGCCGATCCGCCGGTCCAGCTCGGCCATCGCCGCGCCGCCGCCGGTCAGCACCGCGCCGGCGTCGGTCAGGTCGGCGGAGAGCTCCTCCGGGGCGCTGTCCACCACGGTATTCACCATGCGCGCCAGCTCGCTCACAACGTCCTCGCAGGCGTCCAGCACCGGCTTGGTCTCCACGTCGAAGTTCACCGGCATGCGCTTTGCCAGGTTGATGCCCGTGGCGTGCATGATCACGTCCTTGGGAGCCTTGTCGGGCATGGCCGTTCCCAGGGTGTTCTTGATCTCCTCCGAGGCCAGCACGCCCACGCGATAGCCGAAGTCGCTGCGCAGTATGCGCCGCACCCGCTCGTCGATGCGGTTCATGCCGTAGGGCAGGTAGCCGAAGGCCGCCACCCTTCCGAAGGTGAACAGCGTGGCAGTGATCTTGCCCGCGCCGACGTCCACCAGCAGCTTGGCCTCGGGACTGTTCAGATCCAAACCCGCCCCTACCGCCGCCGCGACGTCCGAGCGCACCAGCACGGCCTCCGCCGCCCCGGCGTCGATGGCCGCCGTCAGCAGGGCCTCCTTCTGCACAGGCCTGGCGAAGGGCGCGCAGGTGACCATCGCGCCGAAGCGACGCCGGATATTCACGCCCTCCGAGCGCTTGAAGAGCCACTGGAACATCCGCGCCGCGTAAAGATTGTTCTCCAGCACGCCGTCCCGCAGCGGATGCACCACGCTCACGCCCTCGCAGGTGCGGCCGATCAGCCGCTGGGCGATGTCTCCGGCGCAGATGGGCACAGGGTTGCCCTCGCGAAAGGCCAGCGCCGCCGGGGCGCTGAGCACCGGGCCGCGCTTCAGCTCCGCCATGCGCGCGCTCTGGGTGCCCAGGTCTATGCCGATATCCCAACGCATATATTATACCTCCATCGTATGCCAGACAGCATTATAGCATACATCGCGCCATCGCGCAAACGCCGCAGATTTTGCGCGACAGCCCTCACCAGGGCAGCAGCCGTTCCCCCTTGACCAGATAGGCCCGCTCTGCCAGGGCGGCCAGGGGATCGTCCGAGTGGGAATCGGAGTAGAATTCCTCGATCCCCGCCCCGGGAAAGCGGGCGTGGAACCGGGTGACCTTCTCCTGGCCGTGGCAGTTGGGGCCGAGGAAGCGACCGGTGCGCTTGTCCACCGGCGAGCCCATGACGCAGCGAATATCCAGTTTTTCGCAGGCGGGGCGGATCAAAAACTCCGGCGAGGCGGAGATCACCACATCGTCCGGACGGTGGCGGGGCGGATACCACGCCTTGATCCGTGAAAAATTCTTCCGCCAGAAGGCGTCCACTGCCTCGTCCACATCGCCGATGAGGGCCAGGAAGTGGAGCATGCGCTGCTTGAAGGGCTGCTTTTGGCGCAGGCGCAGCGCAAACAGCAGGCCGTTGGCGGCCTGGGCAGGAATATCCAGCCACATGCGGGGATAGCGGCCCAGGCAGTAGGCGAAAAACCGGGCGGTGCTGTCGCCCTTCAAAAGCGTGTTGTCAAAATCGTAGACATTCATTGGCTCGCGCTCCGTTTGACTGAATGGATTACCTCTGTTATTCTCCGTCCGGGTCCTGGAATCCTGCCTGCCGGAAATTGTTGGAAAACCGCTGCCAATTTCCGGCAGGCCGATCGGAACAGGCCGCCATGAAAACCGCGACGCCGGGGCTGTTCATGCGCCACCGCTGCCCCGCCCCAATTATGAAGCTGGTTTGACCTGTATTTTGAATTTCGATGGGCGGGTTGATTTTGTCCCCCGACGCTGGTAAAATAGCAAGCATCACCGATATGGAGGATACTGACATGAATAAACAGATAAATAAATTCATCGCCGCGCTGCTGGCGCTGTGCCTGCTGCTGGGCGGCGCCCTTGGCGCGCTGGCGGAACAGGATAAACCGGATGTGGTCGGCGACCTGCTGCGCTATTTCATGGGCGTAAACGACGGGGAGCCGGACCCCATCACCGACGACGACGAGGAATACGTGGTGGAGGGGGACGAGGCGGACGAAGAGGAGATCGTGGTGGACGAGCATATCAGCGTCACCGACCTCGCCGTCACCCCGGGCCTTTCCAGGGACTGGCTGAACATACTGCTGCTGGGCACCGACGCCCGGGGCAACACCAAATACCTGCGCACGGACACGATGATCGTGCTCTCCATCAATTCCAAGACCCAGCAGATAAAGCTGTCCTCGATCATGCGCGACATCTGGGTGCAGATTCCCGGCTACGGCGGGCAGAAGCTGAACGCGGCCTGCGTCTACGGCGGCCCGGAGCTGACCATCCGCCTGATCAACGAATACTTCGGCCTGAATATCGAAAAGTATGCGCTGGTGAACATGCAGTGCCTGGTGCAGATCGTAGACACCCTGGGCGGCATACAGCTGGACGTCACCCCCGCCGAGAGCGGCGCGATCCGCAGGCTCAACAATTCAAGCGTGGGCGCAAAGGACGGCTCCGGCAAGTACATATCCGACGCCGTGCCCTCGGGCGAGCAGGTGCTGCTCAACGGCAAGCAGGTGCTGGCCTACTCCCGCATCCGCAAGAGCGATTCCGACTACGCCCGCACCCTCCGCCAGCGCAACGTGCTGGTCGCCATCGCAAAGAAGATGCAGAGCGTCAACCTGCTGCGCCTGACGAGCATCGTCACCACCATGCTGCAATACGTAGAGACGAACCTCGGCTTCAACGAGATCATGGACATCGCCGGCGTCTGCATGAAGGCTGACCTGAACACCCTGGGCGAGTTCCGCATCCCCGCCGACGGCACCTACGATTCAGGCATGTACGGCACCACCTGGTGCATCAAGCCCGATTTCGAAGCCAACAAAAAGGCTTTGAACGAATTCATCTACGGATAACCGACAAATCAGTATCGTACAGATACCATACAGCTATCCTGGCAGCGTCACGACAAACGTGGCGCTTTTTCCATGCTCGCTCTCGGCGCGGATGTGGCCCCTGTGGGCCTCGGCGATGGTGCGGGCGATGGCCAGGCCCAGGCCGTTGCCGGCGACGGCGCTGTTGTGGGACAGGTCCTCCCGATAGAAGCGGTCGAATATCTTCTCCAGGTTCTCCGGAGCGATGCCCGGCCCGGTGTTGTACACGGTGATCACCGCGCCCCGGCCCTTCTGCATAAGGGACAATCGGATCAGGCCGCCCTCGTTTGAATACTTCAGCGCGTTGCTCAGCAGGATCACCGCCAGCTGCTGCAGCATGGCCTCGTCACCCCGAATCATCACGCCTTCGGGCACGTCCGTCTCCAGCGTCCTGCCGGCTTCGAACACGGTGCTCTCGAAGGGCAGCGCCACGCCCAGCAGTGCCTGGGAGAGGTCGAAGCGCTTCATTTCGGCGGTGACCGTCCCCTTGTCCATGCGGGCCAGGGTCAGCAGGCTCTGCACCAGGCTGTCGGTGCGCCTGACCTCGGACTGGATGTAGCCCAGGTATTCGTTGGGACCGACCTGCCGCGACAGCAGCTCAGCGTTGGCGGAGATGACCGCCAGAGGCGTCTTGAACTCGTGACTGGCATCCCAGACGAATTGCTTCTGCCGGTCGAAGGAGGCCTGCACCGGCCGGAGCATCCTGCGGATCAGCAGCCAGGCCCCCGCGGCCAGCAGCGCCCCGGCCAGCCCGGCCACCAGCGCCGCGGCGCGGAGCATGCGCTCGGCGGAGAGGAACTCCAGCCGGGCGTCCAGCACCACCAGCAGACGCGCGTCGCCCCCCTCGCCGTCGTCGATCAGGCGGTAATACTGGGTGCCCACGCGGCCCTCGACGTTCCCCGCGGCCAGCACGGCCCCGGCCATGGCCTGTACCTGTTCGTCGGTGTACAGGTCCGAGCGGTCGCTGCTCCATTCGGTGACATTCCCGTCTCCGTCCAGGTGGATGGTGTAGGCGTTGGACAGGCTGGCCAGCGAATGTCCCCGGGCATGTCGATGCCGGGGCGTTGGGGCGGCGTTGGTTCGCCGTCGGGCTTCGGGGGCGGGGTTTCCCCGCCGTCGCGTCGCCGTCCGGCTTTGGCGGCGGCGTCTGGCCCTCGCCGTCGGGCGGCTGGGGCTGCGCTTCCTGGGGCAGACCCGGGCGCTGGCCCCGGTTTTCGCTGAGCACCGCCAACGCCGCGCGGGCCGAGCTGTCGATGTTGCGCAGGTTGATGGCCCGTATGGACAGCACGATGCCCACCGTCACCAGCGCCAGCACGCAGGCCACCAGCAGCGTCAGGCGGCGTCGAAGAGTCTTAATCATGGCTCTCCTCCAGGCTGTAGCCCAGGCCCCGGGTGGTCTTGAGCTTCACCTGGGCGCCGATGAAGCTCAGCTTCTTGCGCAAAAAGGACACGTAGACCTCCAGGTTGTTGTACTCGGCGTCGCTGTCGTAGCCCCACACTCGCTCGATGAGGGTCTCCTTGGGCAGGATCTGGCCCGGGTTGCGCAGAAATACCTCCATCAGCTGGTATTCCTTCGCCCCCAGCTTCACCGACTGGCCGGTGGCGTCGTTTTGCAGCTTGCCCTCCCGCTCCGAGAGGGATATGCCGCCGAAGGACAGGCTCATCACCGGCGTGCCGTCGCCCCGCCGGGTGATCGCCCGCAGGCAGGCCACCAGCTCGCCCATCTGGAAGGGCTTGGGCAGGTAGTAGTCCGCGCCGCCCTCCAGTCCCCGGATGCGGTCCTGCAGATCGCCCCGGGCGGTGAGCATCATCACCGGGGTCTTGATCCCCTCGGCCCGCAGCCGCTCCAGCACGGTAAAGCCGTCCATCCCCGGCAGCATCACGTCCAGTATCACGGCGTCATAGGCGCCGGTCAGCGCGCAATCCAGCCCCTCCGGCCCGGTATACGCCGGGTCCACCACAAAGCGCTCCTGTTGCAGCAGCCGGCACACCGCTGCGGAGAGGCTTTTTTCATCTTCGACCAATAGTATGCGCATGGGGTTCTCCTTGTCATTTTTCATTGTCAACAGTATACCATGTCAGCCGTCCAAAAATCAAACACATCCACCTGAAAAAACAGGCGGATGCGTTTGATTCCAACGAATCAGAACCGATCCACGTGATAGACCGGATTGGCCTCCTCGACCCAGGCGTTGATCTGGTTGTCGTAGGTTTCAGAGGTCTTGTCCTGCAGGGCGGCGTCCTTCACGGCGTCGGCGATGTCCTCCAGGGCCACCGGGCCGGGGGTGATGTCGCTGAGGTAGTAGATCACGTGAATGCCATTCTGGCCGTAGACGGGGCCGCTGATCTGGCCCACAGTCTCGATGGACATGGCGCCCTCGGTGAAGGCGGGATCCCAGGTGTTGGAGTTCGCGGAGACGGCATAGCCGTTCGTGGCGGTGGGCTCGTTCTGCATGCCGGGATCGGCGTTGTACTTTTCGATCAGGCTGTCGAAGTTAGAGCCGTCGAACTCATCGATCACCTGCTGGGCCTGGGGCAGCAGCTGGCTGTACAGGGCCTCGATCTCGGTGGCGATGTTGCCGATGTCGGACTGGATCTCCTCGCGGCTGCGGGGCTCGGGGGTGGGCTCGGGCGTCACCTCGGGGGTCGCCTCGGCTTCCTCGGCGGGTGCCTCTTCACCCTCGGCGGGCGCTTCTTCACCCTCGGCGGGCGCTTCCTCGCCCTCGGCGGGGGCAGCGCTCTCCTCGGCGGGGGCTTCGGTTTCAGCGGGCGCGTCCAGGGCCTCCAGTTCGGCGTTCAGGCTGTCCAGGGTGCTGTGCAGCTCGCTGTACTGCTTGGCCTGATCGTCGTCGAACTTGACCAGCACATGCTTCACGGCGCGATAGCCCTCGGGATTCCAGGCGATGGTATCGCCATTGTTGCGGGCGTTGTTGTAGTTGCGATCGTCGCTGTAGCTCTCCTGGGCCTCGGCGACCATGGCGTCGTACTTGGCCTGGACCTCCTCGTCGGTGACGGTCACGTCGGCGGTGACCAGGTTATACAGCTGCTCGTCCACATAGCCGTCGATGGTCTGCTGGGCCAGGGCGTCCTGGGTCAGGCCATAGGATTCGAGGGCGGCGAGGGTCTGCGCGCGAGCCTCCTCGTCGGTGGCGTCCTCCGAGGCGAAGTAGCTCCTGTAGGAATCGACATAGTTCTCGAAGGTCTCGGCAGCCTCGGCCTGCAGCTTGGCGACGGTCTCGTCGTCCAGCTGGCTCAGGCCCAGCTCGGCGGCCTTGGCGTCGATGACGGCGTCCCTCACCAGCGTCTTCAGGATGTCCTCCTTGATGCCGTCGGCGTAGTCGTCGATGGACAGGCCGTACTGGGCGTAGGCGCTGGCCGCAGCCTCGTACTCCTTCATGGCGTCGTCCAGCCAGATGATGCCGTCCTCGCCAAACTCGGCCACGACCTGCTTGTCATAGTAGGGCTTGTAAAGCTCTACCTGGGCTTCCAGCTCTGCCACCCGGGCGTTGGCCGCGTCCAGCTGGGCCTGGAGATCGTCGCCCGTTTCCGCCAGCGCCATCGCGCTCAGCGCAACCAGCATGGCCAGGGCCAGACACAGCAGTCTCTTCATATTCATATGCATTGCCTCCATTTCGTTATCCTCACGACTGTGGGACATCGGAATGCATTATAGCACAAGGGCGAAAATTCCACAACGAAAAGGGGAAATTATTTATAGTTCATTTACAAATGTCACGCCTGGAACACAGCGTGGCAACTTGTGGCCACTATATATTTACCCTTATACAGTTCCCTATAGGGGGTAAAATATAAGTGGCCACAAGTTGCCCCAGGCCTATGGATCAAGGGTAAACCTACGAAGCCTCCCTCCTGATCCGGTAGCCGACGAGCACCGTGGTATTTTCGCCGCCGTCGGACGGCCTGCCCCGGTCGATGGTCGCCCGGCCCGCCAGCAGGCCCTTGAAGTTCCGGGTGTTCTCGGCGTGGAAGCCGTTCTCCTGGCACCAGCCCTGATAGCAGCGGTACACCTCGCTGATTCGCGTCAGTGTCTGGGGCACGGTCTCCAGGCATTCCTCCATGAACAGGGCCAGCTTGTCGCTGTTGCGCTCGTATTCCGACGTGGCGGCGCGCACGACATACGGCTCGGCGAAGCCCTCCTTTTCCAGCATCCCCAGGCCTTCGATGCACCAGTTCAGTATGCCGCTGAGATGCTCCGGGCGGGCAAACAGGTCCTTCAATCCCCGGTCCCGCTCCTGCTGACCAAAGTGGCGGTTGAACGGGATCGTCTTGACCCGCCCCGATGTAAACAGGGTCTGGTCGGTGATCTGGGGCAGGTAGTTGGTGTTGATGAACATCTTGAACTGCGGCCTGTATTCGAAGCTGTTCTCATGCAGGAACCGCGCGGTGACGGTGTCGTTGCCCGTCAGGGATTTCACCAGCGCCGCCGACAGCGTCAGCTTCTTGTCGGGCTCGGAGATGTTCACGAACCGCGCGCCGTTCAGCCGGGCCACGTCCTCGCTGGGCGCGTTGCTGTTCATCTGGAATTTGGCGCCGATGGTCTCCGGCCTGGCCGTCCGGCCATAGTCGCCCATGAGCCTGAGGAACGTCTCCATGGCGGTGCCCTTGCCGTTGCGGGTGGTCGCGCCGTAGAGTATGAACAGGCATTCGTACCGGGTATCGCCGGTCAGGGCGTAGCCCAGCGCCTTTTGCAGGTAGACGCCCTTCTCCCAGGCGTCTGCGGCGGCGTCGGCATCCCGAACCAGGTCGCCGGTCTCCGCCGCGCCCATGATCTCCTGGACGAATTTCTCCCAGCGCTCGCACCTTGCCTGCGGATCATATTCGGCCCCGCTGAGCATCGTGAGCAGGTCCCCTGCGCGATGCTCCCGGAATTGGCCCGTGCGCAGGTTCAGCGTTCCGTTGAGACAGTTGAACAGGAAGGGATCGCGGTCAAAGTCCGCCACCCCGAGGCAGTAGACGCCGGAGGCGTCCTTCAGGATCGTCTCCCTCGTCCGGCGGGTGTGCCAGTGGGCGGCCCGTTTCAGGCAGGAATTCCTCTGCGACGTATCGGTGATTTCCGAGGCCAGCAGGAGCAGCAGCATTGCCAGCTGCTTGCAGAGTTCCATGGATTTCAGCCCGCCGGGATCGGCGCGCCAGGCCTTGCCGTCGTAGACGTACCAGCACTTGCGCTCGCTGACGAAACGCGCCGTTTCCCTGTAGAAATCGGCGAAGAGGTAGCCGTTGCCGATGTCGCTGTTGGAATAGCGCTCGACGCTCCAGGGGTTCATGTCGCGCAGGCGGTTCATGTCGCAGGCGCGCTCGGGCGACAGGCCCAGCGCCAGGTTCCTGGCGAAGTCATCCTCCTCCAGCAGTTTTGTGAGTTCCCGAATCTCTTCTTCCTTCATTTCTTTCCTCCCTTTTCGCCGGCCCGTAAAGGGCCTCCCTCCCTGACATGTTCATAGAATTCCGCCAGCGTCATGCCGTCCAGCATGGCCAGCTGGTCCTGGGCGATCGACTGCTCCTGCAGGGCGCGCCGCCACTGCATGTCGTCCAGCACGGCGTCCCAGTCGGCCTTCGATGACGCCATCTGCATGATGATCTCCTGGGCGCTTCGCATCCGTTCGAGCAGGCCGTCCGCCTGCTTCTCCCGCATCCCGTCCAGGCGCTTCGCCAGGGCCCGGGCATCCGCCCTTGTCGGCCCATAATGGGCCTCCCTCCGGCGGTCGGAACGCGGCGAAGGCGCGCGCTTGCGGCGCTTTCCCTCGTCGTATTGGAAGCCGAAGTCCCGGCAAACCTGCCGGGCGGCCTCCAGGTTAGTCAGGTTCAACGCCTTGCCATACAGGGCGATGGCGTCGCCGTGGGCGTTGCAGCCGAAGCAGTAGAAGCCGCCGCTGCCGGGATAGAGGCACATGGACGGCGTGCGCTCGGCATGAAAAAGGCAGCAGGTATAAGCCCTGCTGCCGGATCGACGGATGCGTAAGCCAAGCCGCTGGGCTGCCTGGACGCAATCCGCCTGCCGCGCCGCCTCAAAAACAGTGGTCGTGGTTCATCCCCCCTTCCCAAAAATCAAGGCCGCCTCGAAAGGCAGCCCTATTATATTAATACCACACCAAAAGTGTTTTTTCGTGTCGAGTTTATCATTTCCCGATATTTTTTCAATCTGAACACGTTGGGGCAGTTCTCTGACGCTCAACACAGAGAACCGTCCCCGTGTGTTCCCCCGTCGCCAATCTCCAGCTCATACATGCTGAAGGGAATGGTGCCGGTGGTGGGATAGGTCAGCTCAAAATCCCCGCGCCATTCAAAGCCAAAGCCCTCATAGAGCCTTCTCCCCGGCAGGTTCCAGGTCAGCGTATCCAGGCGGATCACCCTGTCCCCCTTCGACCGGCTCAGCGCCACCGCGCTTTCAAGCAGCGTCCTTCCAAGCCCCCTGCCCTGAAAATCGGGGTGGACCGCCAGCAGGTGAAGCACGCCCACCTGATCCGCCGCAGCCTCCCCGCGCCAGGGGACCCGGTCATACCCTTCCCCCTGCACGCGGTTCAGTATAAACGCCCCCGCGATCCGGCCCTCCTCCGCAGCGAGGCTCATCTGGGAACGGCTGATGGCCGAATGAATGACGTCCAGCGTGGGATAGACGCCCTTCTTCCAATAGGGGCAGTACGGCTGCCCCTGCATCCTGTCGATCAGGTCGTGATAAAAAGCCAGGACGTCCTCATCCTCCCCGATGCGCGCTTGTCTTATGACCATCATATCCTCATCCTCCGAAAATGCGCTTCTGCCCTGAAAGCCCGCGCTACAGGCCCTTCGACAGTTCAAATTCATACAGGCTGGCACAGCCGGAGCCCTTGAAGCGCAGGTAGATGGACTGTACGCCGTCCGGGATGGGCACGCGGCCCGGCCACCGCTTCCAGTCGTTGCTCTTGCCGACGGGAATGCTGCCCAGCGCCTCGCCGTCCGGGGCGCTC
Organism: Clostridia bacterium; assembly: GCA_017432405.1. The sequence continues at coordinate 46,859 of JAFRJF010000213.1, forward strand.
AGCACCTCGAACGCGCCCCGGCACCAGCCCCGGGTAGTGACGGCGGTCAGCGCGGCGGCCCTGCAGTCGAAGGACTTAAAGCCCGCCGTCGCGCCGGGATCCATGTTGGCGATGAAACCGTGCTGCGCCTCATCCCCGTCCTTCCCGTCCTGGGTGATATAGGGATACCTGGCGTCCAGCCGCTTGCCGGGCACGCCGGGGATGGGCGCATGATCCGCCTCACAGAAGAGATTGCAGGCGATATGCGCGCTCCAGACGCCCTCGCCCGGCAGCGGACCGCCGTTGGGGCCGCAGGAGGTGATTTCCACCTGGGGAATGGCCCCGTTCGGCAGCAGGCGAAACGGCTCCATGCACGCCTGGCGGCTGAAGCTGTGGCCATTGGTGTGGCGGTGGTAGAACACAACCCACTTTCCGTTGATTTGCTCGATGCTGCCGTGGTTGTTGTCCGGACAAGCCATCAGCCTGTGCGCGGGCTTGTAGCGGTCGATGCCCGCGTCCACGTTGCTGACGATGGTGCCGCGATAGGCAAAGCCCTCCACGGGCGAGGCGCTGGTGGCGTAGCAGAGCTCATGGTGCAGCACGGAGGAATAGATAAAATAATAGAGCTCTCCGACCTTCCGAATGGACGCCGCCTCAAAGTATTCATGCCCCTCGAACCCCGTGCCCGCGCTGTGGCTGAAGCTGGGGACGACGATTCGGGGCGCCTCGGCCACGGTCAGCATGTCGGGCATCAGCACCGTGACCATGGCGCCTTCCCGCTCCGGGGCACTGTCCGGGCAGAAGCCGCCGTAGAGGTAAACCCTGTCACCCTCCACCAGCACGCCGGGGTCGAACATCGGCGCGTCGCCCTCGCGCCCGCCCAGCAGGCTGCCGTCCGGGTATTGGACATGGCCGTAAAAGCGATAGCGTCCGGCGGGCATGTCGCACACCGCCACGGACACGAAGGGCGAAGCGTCCAGCACGTAGTAGAGGTAATAGCGCCCGTCCGGCCCCCGGGCCACGTCCGGCGCATAGAGGCACTGGTCGCCGTCCACATTGCGCGGGTCGTCGCCCCGCCCGTAGATCACGCCCTCATACCGCCAATCGGTCAGATCATCCACCGGCGCGGACCAGCACACGTAATCGTTCAGGCAGAAGGCATGATATCTGTCAGGATCACCCCCGCGTGTGCGGGGACTACAGCGACTTTTCACAAGATCGACCATTGACAGTAGGATCACCCCCGCGTGTGCGGGGACTACGTTAACGTTGCAAAGCTGAACATAAAACCAATAGGATCACCCCCGCGTGTGCGGGGACTACCGAATTTGTCCTATGAAGCTGTGCGCTTTATCGGGATCACCCCCGCGTGTGCGGGGACTACCCCCGGCGGGATTCCGGGGCGCGTACCTTGAAAGGGATCACCCCCGCGTGTGCGGGGACTACGCTTTATGTTGTGCTTTACTGTACTTTGTCATAGGATCACCCCCGCGTGTGCGGGGACTACCAGCAGCCGGGAAACCGTCGGAGACGTTACAAGGGATCACCCCCGCGTGTGCGGGGACTACAGCACATCAACCAGATTGCGAAGATCGGACAAAGGATCACCCCCGCGTGTGCGGGGACTACAAGGGAAGA
>JAFRJF010000214.1 GCA_017432405.1 Clostridia bacterium
CAGCTGTCGACGGTGCCCACGCAGATATCGCCCTTCTTCGCCCGCTCGGCGACGCCCTTGACATTCTGCATGATCCACGCCAGCTTCGCCGCCGGGAAGTAGGGCGACAGCGGGATGCCCGTGGTGCGGCGCACCAGCTCGCCATAGCCCTGTTTTTCCAGGCCCTCGCAGATGGCCGCGCCCCGGGCGCACTGCCATACGATGGCGTTGTAAACCGGCTTGCCGGTGGCGCGGTCCCAGGCCACGGAGGTCTCCCGCTGATTGCTGAGGCCCAGCGCGTCGATTTCAGACTTGTCGATGCCCGCCTTTTCCACCACGTCCCTAGCCACCTGCAGGGTATTGGCCAGGATCTCCGCCGGATCGTGCTCCACCCAGCCCTTTTCGTCCACGATCTGGCGATGGGGCCGGTCCGCCCGGCACAGCAGCGCCCCGCGTTCGTCGAACAGCAGCGCCTTGGTGCCCTGGGTGGACTGGTCAATACTCAGTATGTATTTGCTCATGTTCACTCCTTATACATATCGGCATACCGAGGAAATGCATTTCCCCGGTATGCCGACTTTTTACAGATTCTCTCTGATCGTCTTGGCGATCCCCTCGGCATTCAACCCGTAGTGGTCGAACACCTCTTTCGACGTGCCGGTGATGACCGGGGCGTCGGGCAGGGCCAGGTTGATGACCTTCTTCGGGTCGTTGGCGCCGATGACCTGGCTGACCATGCTGCCCAGGCCGCCGAAGGGAGAATGCTCCTCCACGGTCACGACGACCTTCTTGCCCTTCGCGGCGGCCAGCAGGCCGTTCGCGTCCAGGGGCTTGACGCAGTACATGTCCAGCACGGTGGCAGATATGCCCTGTTCCTTCAGCAGCGCCGCCGCGTCCTTGGCGGGCTTCACCATCTCGCCGCAGGCCACGATCAGGGCGTCGCTGCCCTCGCAGACCACAGTGGCCCTGTCCATCTCGAAGGGGCAGTTGCCCTCCTCGTAGGTGTCCTCCACGGCGTTGCGGCCGGTGCGGATGTAGGCGGGCTTTTCGTCCTTCAGCAGCGCTTCGAACAGGCAGCGGGTCTGGAACCGGTCGGAGGGCAGGTACACCCGCATGCCGGGGATTGAGGCCATGGCCGCGATGTCCTGGGCGGAGTGGTGGCTCATGCCCAGCGCACCGTAGCTGACGCCGCCGGAGATGCCGATCAGCTTCACGTTGGTGTTGGAGTAGGCGCAGTCCACCTTAGCCTGCTCGTAAGAGCGGGTGGACAGGAAGGACGCCGGAGAGGCCGCGTAGGGCTTCTTGCCCATCTTGGCAAGGCCCGCGGAGATGCCCACCAGGTCCTGCTCGGCGATGCCGACTTCGACAAACTGGTCCGGGAATTCCTTTGAGAAGGGGGCCAGCGACGCAGAGCCGCGGCTGTCGCTGCACAGCACCACGATGTCCTTATCGGTCTTGGCATGCTCGGAGAGGACTTCACAGATGATCTGCCTGTTTGTGATCTTATTCATTTGCGAACGCCTCCTCGTTTGCCTTCAGGTCCTTCATGATCTGCTCGTATTCCTCGGCGGTGGGCACGTGGTGGTGCCAACTCGCCTTGTTCTCCATGACGGCGGAACCCTTGCCCTTGGTGGTGTTGGCGACGATCAGGGTGGGCTTGCCCTTGACGGCCTTTGCGGCGTCGAAGGCCGCGTTCATAGCGTCGATGTCATTGCCGTCCACGCTCAGCACGTTCCAGCCGAAGGCCGCGAAGCGGTCCTCCACCATGTCCTGGTGCATGACCTCCTCGGTGGTGCCGGAGATCTGCAGCCGGTTGCGGTCCACCACGGCGCACAGGTTGTCCAGCTTATACTGGGTGGCGCTCATCGCGCCCTCCCAGACAGAGCCCTCGGCCAGCTCGCCGTCGCCCATCACCACGTAGGTGCGGCTGGGGCGCTTGTCCATCTTCTGGGCCAGCGCCATGCCCACCGCCACGGGCAGCCCGTGGCCCAGGGAGCCGGAGTTCATCTCGATGCCGGGCAGCTTGTTGTTGGGATGGCCGATGAACTTGCTGCCGAACTGGCTGTACTCTTTGATGACCTGCTCAATGGGGAAAAAGCCCTTCTCGGCCAGCACCGCGTAGAGGGTCTCCACGCAGTGGCCCTTACTCATCACGAACATATCCCGGTTGGGGTCGTCCTGGTTTTCGGGGCTGATGTTCATGGCGTGGAAGTACAGCGCGACCATGGTCTCCATGACGCTCATATCCCCGCCGATGTGTCCCGCCTTGCCCGCCATGATCATGTCCACCACATTTTGGCGGAGGCGGTAGCTCAATGCCTTAAGGTTTTGCATGTTTTACACCTCGTCAAATACGACGTCCTCGCCGTGCAGATACGCCTTCACCTTGTCCTCGATGGGATCGTACAGGTCGGGCTTCACGCCGATGTACTTGCAGGCCTCGTAGACCACCGGGACCACGTCGCCGTGGATGGCCGCCACGTGGTGGATGTAGGGGCCCTCGACCACCTTCGCCTCCAGGCGCTTGAGGTTGTTGACCTCGACCCACACATAGGTGCCGCGGGTCCAGGGGCCGTCGATGCCCCGAGCGTGACCCAGCAGGATCGAATACTCGCCGTCGTCGCCGTCGAAGCGCACCAGGCTCATGGGGCCGTGCTTGGCCTCGGCGGACACCGCGCCGTTCTGGGGAAAGGCCACCGGCACGCAGATGCTGGGCTTCTCCTTCGCAACGCTGATCGGCCAGGGGCCGCAGTGCTGCAGCAGCTCGCCGTTGTCGTTGTCGGGATGGCGCACGGTCCAGTCGCTGAACATGACCCGGCGCTCGCCCATGGCGGCGGCCTCGGCGATCAGCTGGCTGATGGCGCCGTGGATGTCAGTCTCGCAGATGACCGGGATGCCCTCTTCGTTGAGCAGCGCGTTGGCGGCGCAGGGCATGATGTGGATCTCGTCCTGCAGCGCGTTCCAGCACTGTATGGCGATGGCGTTGCAGCCGTACTTCGTGGCCAGGCTCTTCATGGCCACCTTCAGCGCGGCGACCTCGGTAAGGCCCTGCTCGTCGATGGAGCAGGTCATGTTCGCGTGACAGTAGTCCACGACCTTCTGGACCTCGGTCTTCTCTGCCTTCCACTTGCGCATCTCGGCGTACAGCTCCGGCAGCGGGATGGGGGCCAGCTGGATGTTGAACTTCTCCAGCAGCTCGCCCTCGTTGCACATGGTGCTCCAGAAGTCGAAGGGGCGCGGCCCGATCTGCAGGATGCGGGTGGAGCGGAACACCTTGACCACGTTGCACACGGCCAGGAAGTCGCGGATGCCCCGCTCGAACTCCGGATCCTCCAGGTTGCAGTTGTTCATGTAGGTGAAGGGCACCTTGAAGCGGCGCAGCACCTTGCCGGTGGCAAACAGGCCGCACTGGCTGTCGCGCAGGCGCATGCCCTTCTCGTCCGGGCGCTCGTCCCGGGGGCCCCACAGCAGCACCGGCACGCCCAGGGCCTTGGCCAGGCGGGCGCACTCGTACTCGGTGCCGAAGTTGGCGTGGGGAATGAACAGGCCGTCCACCTTTTCACGCTTGAACTTTTCGATGATCTTCTCCAGGCCCGCGTCGTCGAACAGCAGGCCCTCGTCGTTCACGTCGTCGATGTCCACGAAGTCGATGTTCAGCTCACGCAGCCGGTTCGCGGTCAGCTTGCGGTATTCCAGCGCGGCCGGCGCGCTGAATATGGCGCGCCGCGTCGGCGCATAGCCCAATTTGATATTTGCAGCCATAATCTACTCTCCTTTTTCGATCCGTTATAAACATCGAATTAGCAGAGAAGAGCGAGGGATTCTCCCAATCCCTAATCCCTAATCCCTAATCCCTTACTTGGCCTCATTCCGCGCCTGCAGCGCCATCTTGGCCTGCAAATTGCGCTGGGTCTGGTCGATGACGACGGCGAGAATGATCACGACGCCGCGGATGATCTTCTGCCAGAACTCGGAAACGCCGCACATGGTCATGCCGTCGTTGATGACGCCGATGACGAACGCGCCGACGATGGTGCCCACGATGGTGCCGGAGCCGCCGGCCATGGAGGTGCCGCCCAGTACGGTGGCCGCGATGGCGTTCATCTCCCAGCCGTCGCCGGAGGCGGGATGGGCTGCGGACAGCTGCGCGGTGTTGATCAGGCCGATCCACGCGGCGCAGAAGCCGGAGATGATGTAGACCAGTATCTTCACCCGGTCGGTCTTGATGCCCGACAGCTTGGCGGACTTCTCGTTGCCGCCCACGGCCAGTATGTGCCAGCCGATGTGGGTGCGCTTGAGCAGCACCGCCGCCAGTATGGCCAGCACCGCGAACACGTACACGCCCGCGGGGATGTTCAGCCAGTTGGTGCCCAGCGCCTTCAGGCCCACGTTGCCCAGGCCCTCGTAGCCGGAGATCTTCGAGAACGTCGCGCCGTTGGAGCGCAGGTTCGCCAGGCCCCGGCAGATGTACATGGTGCCCAGCGTGGCGATGAAGGCCGCCACGTTCAGCTTGGTGATGATCAGGCCGTTGATCAGGCCGATCAGGCAGCCCACCAGCAGCATCAGCACGATGACTGCGGGCACGGTGAAGTAAATGGTCTTGCCGCCAATGGTCAGGCCCTCCTGGATCAGGCCGCCGGCCAGCATGCCGGTCAGGCCGACGACGGAGCCCACGGACAGGTCGATGCCGCCGGTGATGATGACGAAGGTCATGCCCAGGGCCAGTATGCCGTACAGCGCCACGTGCTTGGCGACCATCGTCAGCGTGCTGGGCTGCAGGAAGGAAGACGACGCAAAGCTGAAGAAGATGACCAGTATGATCAGCACGATGAAGGTACGGCCCTTCAACAGGGTCATCAACAGCTGGTTGTTGTTCTTTTTCATATTCATACCACTCCTGTCTTACGCACTCTTTCCGGTTCCGAGGCCGGCGTAGGAGGCCCGAACGAGGTTGTCCTCGGTGATATCGCTCCCCGTCAGCTCCGCGGTGCACTTCCCGTTGGAAAGCACATAGATGCGGTCGGCAATCGCCATGATCTCCTTCAGCTCCGAGGAGATGACGATGATCGACAGCCCGCGCTCGGAGAACTCGTGAATGATCTCAAAGACCTCCGTCTTGGCGCCGATGTCGATGCCGCGGGACGGCTCGTCCATCAGCAGCACCGTGGGATGGGTCATCAGGCCCTTGGCGATGACCACCTTCTGCTGGTTGCCGCCGGAGAGGGACAATATCGGCAGGTGCTTGTCCGCCACCTTGATGTGCAGGTCCCTGATCTGCTCGTCCACGGCCTTTTCCTCGGCGGGGTAGTTCATCAGGAAGCCCTTCAGGAAGTCGGTCAGCGAGGCCAGCGAGGCGTTTTTACAGATGTCCAGGCTCTGCACCAGGCCCTGGCGCTGCCGGTCCTCCGGCACCAGCGCGAAGCCGGCGTTCAGCTGGTCGGCGATCTGGCCGATCTTCATGGGCTTGCCCTGGTAGATCACCTCTCCGGTGTGCTCGGGGCGCATGCCCATGAGGCATTCGAACAGCTCGCTGCGGCCTGCGCCCAGAAGGCCGTAGATGCCCAGCACCTCGCCCTTTTTCAGGTACATGCTCACGTCGTCCAGCAGCCAGCCGCCGCCGGTCTTGGGCAGGCGCAGGTGGTTGACCTCCAGCACCTTTTCGGCCCTGTCCAGGTCGATCGACCGCGTAAAGCGGTGGTACTGGGTGTTCTTGCCCACCATGTTTTCCACGATCCAGGACAGGTCGATGTCCTTGATGTCGGCGTCCGCCACGTACTTGCCGTCCCGCAGGATGGTGACATGGTCGCCGATCTCCATGATCTCCTCCAGGCGGTGGGAGATGTAGACGATGGATATCCCCTGCTCCAGCAGCTCGCGCATGATCTTGAACAGCACCTTCACCTCCGCCGCGGAAAGGGAGGAGGTGGGCTCGTCCATGATCAGCACCCGCAGGTCGTTCTCCACCAGGTTGCGGGCGATCTCCACCATCTGCTGCTGGCCGACGCGCAGGTCGCCCACCATCGTCTCGGGGGGAATCTCGTGCTCCAGGTGCTTGAGTATCCGCTTCGCGCCCTCGATGTGGGCCTTGTCGTCCAGGAACAGGCCTTTGCGCTTTTCGTGGCACATGAAGATGTTCTGGTAGACGGTCAGGTTCTGGAAAAGGCTCAGCTCCTGGTGGATGATGCCGATGCCCTTGGCCCTGGCGGCGTTGATATCCTTGAAGTAGACCTCCTCGCCGTCCATGTACATCTTGCCGGCGGAGGGCTGCTCGATGCCCGCGATCATCTTCATCAGCGTGCTCTTGCCCGCGCCGTTTTCGCCGATCAGCACGTTGACCTTGCCCTTGAGCAGGTCGAAGGAAACCTGGTCCAGCGCCTTGGTGCCAGGGTAGATCTTGTCGATCTTTTCACAGTGGAGCACTACATTGGGATCATCAAACATTGCGCGCCCTCCTGTCATTCAATCGTGATCGCCACGGGCGTGACCGTCACTTCCTTGCCGGAAGCCGAAGCCGCGCCGACGATCTGCACGGTCTTGCCCTGGATGCCCTCGTCGATGGCCAGCGGGGCCACCACCAGCTCGTCCAGCTGGCTGTTCAGCGCCTTGGCGTACTGGCTCCATTCGGTCTGGTTGGTGAAGTCGGCAAAGCCCTTCACGGTCTGGGCGTCGCGCACGTCGGTGCCGGAATAGATGCTGCCCAGCTGCACGCTGAACACGGCGTCGCCGGAATAGCCCTCGGGCACGACGGTGATGGAATTTTTCTTGCCGCCTGCCTTGGAGACGAATTCACTGACGGTGCCCTTGATGCTCACGGCGGTGCCGGGACCGATCGCGGCCACGTCCAGCGTGGCGATATCCTGAGCCTTGCCGGTGATCTCACTGACGACGCTCTCCCAGTCGCCGCTGGAGGAGGCGTTGGCGTCAAACGCCACCTCGCCGGTGTACTGGCCCTCGGTGCCCTTGTCGATCACCTTCGCGGACAGGGCCAGGAACACCACCAGCACCACGGCCAGGGCGATACAAATGATTGTCTTCTTATTCATGACAGCGTTCTCCTTTGCTTCAACCGGGTAGAAATATGGCGGGGATGAAAGACCATCCCCGCCAAACGGGTTTCAATCAGGTATCAGTCGCCGGAGTACACGAAGGCGGACAGCTTGTCCACGTTCTCAGCGGTGATGGCCACGCAGGGCACCAGCTGCTTCTCCTGCTCGGGCAGGGTGCCGTTCTTGATGTAGGCGTCGGCCTCTTCGATGGCCAGCTCGGTGATCGCGGCGATCTGCTGCAGGGCGGTGCCCACCATCTTGCCGTCCTTGATGTAGGCGGCAGCCTCGTCAGAGCCGTCCAGGCCGATGATCTTGATGTCCTCGCGGCCGGCGTCGATGCAGGCCTGGGTCGCGCCGCAAGCCATGGTATCGTTGCCGCAGATGATGCCGGTGATCTCCGGATGCTCCTGCAGGATGGCTTCGGTCTTCTCATAGCCCTGGGTCTGATCCCAGTTGGCGGACTGCTGCGCCACCATCTCCAGCGTTTCGTACTGGTCGATCACGGCGTGGTAGTTGTCGGAGCGCACGTGGCAGTTGGTGTCGGACTCCAGGCCCAGCAGCTCGGCGTACTTGCCCTCGTAGTTCATGGCCTCGACCCACTTCTCGGCGATGGCGGCAGCGCCCTGGGCGTTGTCGGCGACGATCTGGGCCTTGGCCAGGCCGGACTCGTTGATCTCGCGGTCGATCAGGAACACGGGGATGCCCGCGTCGTCGGCCTTCTTGACGGCCTCGATGGAGGCGTCGGCGCCGGCGTTGTCGCAGATGATGGCGACGGCCTTGTCGTTGATGGCGGCCTCGAACATCTCCAGCTGCTTGGCGGCGTCGTCGTCATGGGACATGCACTTCACTTCGTAGCCCAGCGCTTCCGCCTTCGGCGCGCCGACATCCTGCTCGGTCTTGAAGAACGGGTTGGAGGTGGAGGGGGTGATGATGTAGATGATGCCTTCGGCGGACGCGAACGCGGCCAGGCTCATCACGAGAACCAGTGCCAGGACGATGGAACAGATCTTCTTCATGGGGTTATCCTCCTTTTATTCTCGGCCCCTCGGCGGGGCCAGTCGCTCATCGCGGTTTATCACCGCTTGCAATATCATTATAACCCTTTGGGTACTAAATTTCAATAAATTATTGAGATGAAATTGACTAAATTCACTAAATCACATATAATGGAATTGAGGTGATACGATGTCCATCACGGCAAAGCAGCTGGCCGCGAAGCTGGGCCTGTCCGAATCGGCGATCTCCCTGGCGCTCAACGACAAGCCGGGGGTCAGCCGCGAAACGCGAAGGCGCGTCATCGAGGCGGCGAAGGCCTACGGCTACGACTTTTCCAAAAAGGCCTCCGCGGGCACCGGCAGGAAGGGCACGATATGCTTTGCCATCTATAAAAAGAGCGGCGCCGTCGTCTCGGACACGCCCTTCTTTTCCACATTGACGGACGGCATCAGCATGGGCTGCCGGCGGCAGCACTACGACTGCGTGGTGCGCTACCTGTACGAGGACGACGACATCGCCGACCAGGTGTACACCCTCGGCGCATCCCAGTTTTCCGGGATCATACTGCTGGCCACGGAGATCGACGAGGGAACGCTCAAGGGCTTCAACCGCCTCGGCATCCCCATGGTCGTGCTGGACGCCTATTATGAAAAGCTGGATTTCAATTTCATACTGATCAACAACGTGCAGGGGGCCTACATGGCCACGGAGCACCTGATCAAGAAGCGGCGCACCCAGCCGGGCTACCTGCGCTCGGACTACTGGATCAGCAACTTCGAGCAGCGCGCCGACGGCTTTTACAAGGCCATCCGCGCCGCCGGCATGTCCACGGCCAAATCCCAGGTCCTGCGGCTGACCCCCTCCCAGGAGGGGGCCTACGCGGATATGAAGCGGCTGCTGAACGCGGGCGAGAGGCCGGTGAACTGCTACTTCGCCGACAACGACCTGATCGCCATCGGCGCGATCCTGGCCCTGAAGGAGGCGGGCTATCGCGTCCCGGAGGACGTGGCCGTGGTCGGCTTCGACGACATGCCCGCCTGCGAATACATGGACCCCCAGCTGACCACGATCATGGTGCCCAAGCTGTTCATGGGCGAGACCGCCGCCATGCGGGTCATCCAGCTGATCGAGGGTGCCAACACCCAGCCGCTGAAGATCGAGGTCTCGACGAAGCTGGTCAGGCGCAGGAGCGTGTAGGGGGTGGAGCGGTCAACGATGCGGACCGTGCCCGCGTTCAATCGTTTATCAAAATCCCCCTGTTTCTCAGATACTGTTCAATATCATTCAATACATATGCGCTGGATTGCGTGTGCAATACATCGTAATACTCAACGAGATAGTCTTCTATGCAGCCGGATTCCTTGAGCTTCCTGTAAACCGCCGCCGGGGAAATCCCCCATTGATTGGCGCAGCGGTGAATCATATATACCACAAAGGCCATTGAATCCTTGTTCATGCGTGTCTACCTCCGAGCGTTTCTGAATCAATTATACCACGTGAGGGAGACAACTACAAGAAAAACAAGGGCTAAACCCATGATATAAAATAGACCCTCTGTAGGGTTTCTTCCAAATTTCCGCATGGCTGTTGACATCCTTTTCAAACTCGGCTCTTTACAACCTCTCTGAACTCGTCTCTAATGATTGAATAGGATATAAGGTTTACAACCAGGTTAATAACATCAGGCTCATCCAGTCTCAAAAGGTGATCAGCAGTTATGCTGCCGAGGTAATATTTTCCATAAGCCAGTATTCAGTCCTCTCTCTTCTGTCATCAAGGGTGGTGCTTTAACCGCCTCGTTTGATAAAAACAAGCGCAAGCCTTACCCTGCTTATTCGACCCAATCTTCAACCCTGAGGTCAGGTACGCGCTGGAACTCTTTCATATTATGTGTCAGTACAGTCAGCCCCTTGACGAGGGCCTGGGCTGCGATCTGAACGTCATATGGGCCAATGGGCGTACCGTGCTGTTCGAGAGCGCCACGAATCCTGCCGACGACCATTGCGTCTTCGCTGTCGAACGGTAGAATCGTAAATGGGGCCAGAAACATCGCCAGCTTCTGACGGGTTTTCTCTCCCCATTTGCTCTTCTCCGCGCCATAAGCCAGCTCGAATACTGTAATGGACGATATGAACAGCTCGCTGGGGTCAGTATCAAGAAGCTTTTGAGTCAGAGTGGGAAAGCTGTTTTTCAGAAAATAGATGCAAGTGTTCGTATCGAGAAGATACATCAGAACGCCTCCCGTTCAGGAATGTCCGGCCAGCGAGGTTGTTCTCTATCAACCATGAAGTCCTCCGGGAACGTACCGATGACCTGTCGAGCGGATGCCCAGGGGTCGTCCACGGGATATGCAACATAGGTATTGCCGATTTTGTTGATATAGTACTCCTTTGTATCCGTGCGAAGCTCCTGTGGAATCCGCAGCGCCTGACTGTTGCCGTTCTGGAATACGCGCGTTGTCGTCATGGGAATCGCTCCTTTCCGTGTGTACATATTGTATGTACCTCTATTATATGCGAGAATGCGCCAAAAATCAAGGTACGGTTCTCTTTGACACTTTTTCTGGTTGTCTCCTCATTGAAATACTCAAATAGCCCCGTCTCTTTTAACACGATAATTGTTGTATTCAGTCAGGTAAATACTGATTTGTGGAGGTGGGGCGGACTCCAAACGCCTTCCCCAGGCAGCGGAGCTGCCGGTTCAGGGGCAATGTCATCAACTTAAGGAAAGATCAGGGTCTGCGAGCGTTCTGAGGGAAGGAATTAGAAGGGTGAGAACGCTTGCGAGGGAAGGAGCGATCAGGGCGAACCGGGACGAGAGAGCGAAGGGCATGTGCCATC
>JAFRJF010000215.1 GCA_017432405.1 Clostridia bacterium
CGCGGCGCAGAGCGCCGTGACGGAAGAGGTCCTCCCCGTGGATACTGGAAGCGCCTCTGAAATTGAGGAGGAAGAACAGCCCGCCGAGGAGGAGGAGCCTGTCGAAGAAGAACAGCCCGCCGAGGAGCAGCCCACCGAGGAGGAGCGGCCCACCGAGGAAGAGCAGTCTGCCGAAGAAGAGCAGTCTGCCGAGGAGGAACCTGTCGAAGTAGAGCAGCCCGCTGAGGAGGAGCCCACCGAGGAAGCGCCTGTAGAGGAAGTTCCCATCGAGGAGGAGCCCGCCGAAGGAGAATCTGAGGAGGCGCAGCCTGCCGAGGAAGCGTCTGTAGTGGCGTATCCCGTGGCAAATGAGCTTACCTATAACGGCGAGGCGCAGGCGCTGGTCGAAGGGGAGAGCGGATGGCTCTATTCCCTGGACGGCGAGACCTACAGCCCTGAGATTCCCACCGCCGTCAACGCGGGGGAGTACACCGTGTACTTCAAGGCCGCCGAGGCGGATGAGCCCAGGTTCATCACCATCACCGTGGCCAAAGCCGACGCGGTGTTCACGCCCCCGGTGGCCGCGGTCAGCGGGTACGAGGGAGAATAGAATAATGATAACCCACGGCAGCAGGGGCGGCGACGTACCGCCTCTGCTGCCGTTATATTTTTGAGGTTTAGTCGGGAAGTGGGGTGCTGGGGCCCCAGTCGCTTGTGGCGACAGCTCGCCGCTGCGGCAGGAGAGCCCATGGGATAGCGGCTACAGCGTTTATTCTTGCGTTTGCCCTTGGAGGCGTGAAGTCCGGCGTTTACAATCCACGCCTTTTATGGTACAATGACGCCAGCTTGATTGTATAATCACGGGAGGCGGATGCTATGAACTTCGATGCTTTGACGAAATACCTGGATTCCCTGCACACCGTGGGCGTGCCGGGGTGCGATGTGGCGGTCTACCGGGATCACGAGCCCGTTTACCGGCACATGGCGGGGCACCGGGACGCGGCGGGCAAAGAGGCCATGAACGGCGACGAGCTGTACTGGCTGTATTCCTGTACGAAGGTGTTCACCACCTGCGCCGCGATGCAGCTGATCGACAGGGGCGCGCTGAGCCTGGACGACCCGGTGAGCGCCTTCCTGCCGGCCTTCGGCAGCCTGACGGTGCGCCAGGGCGACGCCCTGCGCCCGGCCAAACGGGTGATGACCGTGCGCCACCTGATGAGCATGCAGAGCGGCCTGGACTACGACATGACCACCCCCGCGGCAAAGGCGGAGCTGGAGCGGACGAAGGGACTGGCCACGACTCGCCAGCTGGTGGAGGCCAAGGCCCATGACCCGCTGTGCTTCGAGCCGGGCACGGACTTCCTGTACAGCTTGAGCCACGACGTGCTGGCCGCGGTGATAGAAGTTGCCTCGGGCATGCGGTTCTCGGAATACCTGCGGGCGAACATCTTCGAGCCCCTAGGCCTGAAGCACACCGGCTTCTTCCCTTCGACGGATCAGGTTGCGCGGATCTGCGCCCAGTACGAGTTTGACGATGTCAAAGGCGTGCCGGTGCCCTGCCCGACCGAGGCCAACAGCTACCGCTACAGCCCCAACTACGAAAGCGGCGGCGCGGGGCTGTTCAGCGGTGTGGCGGACTGCATCGCCTTTGCCGACGCCCTGGCCTGCGGCGGCGGGAAGCTGACGCGCCCCGAGCTGATCCAGCTGTGGAGCGCCAACCAGCTGGGACCGAAGAGCAGGGCCACCTTCGACGAATGGCAGCGCCTGGGCTATTCCTACGCCCTGGGCGTGCGCACCCGGGTGAGCACCGCCGTCGGCGGCCGGGGCCAGATCGGCGAATTCGGCTGGGACGGCGCGGCGGGCAGCTGGATGATGATCGACCCCATCAACCATATCTCCGCCTTCTATGCCATGCACGTGCGCAACTTTGGCTACTGCTACGACGTGATCCATCCGAAGGTAAGGAACCTGATCTATGAGGGCTTCGGCATGTGAGGCCAAATGGATTCCATTGGAAAAGGGCCGGAACGACGCTCCGTTCCGGCCCTTTTCCAGCCATTCGCATTCATATACAACGCTTAGTTTGTTCTGAATTGTTCCCTCTCGCTGTCACTCAATTCAACGGGCCTTTTTCCGACCTTCTTGCAATAGGCGAAAAGTGCCCGCAGATTATAGGTGGGGGAATCTTCCTTCCATTCCTCGGTCATAACACCAAAATCTTCAAGCTCAGTCTGGGTATTGACCAAAGCCTCCATCATTTCCCACCTCCATAATATTGTTGCACCAATGCAAGGGCAGCCGGTCCGTCTATTGCCATTATACGGTCTCTGGGATTGATCAATTCTGCTCCCAATACTCTGGCATAATAGGAGATCAAGTTGGTTTTAGCCACAAAGTGTACAAAACCGCCGTAACCCTTTTCAAAGCTTTGCCTGCAAGCTTCGGCGAACAGATGCCCTCCAACACCATTGTAAGGCTTAGCACCGGAAATATTCGATGGATTATGCGGATTATTCTGCGGCGCGGCTTCAACGATGTCGATTTTTATTGCATAATTGCCGGGATCATCTTTCATGGCTATCATGCCTTGGATCAATCTGTCGCCTTTTACACGAAGGGCATATACGCTGTATCCATCCCTTTCTGGTTTTGTCCAGTCAAATTCCCAACCTCTGCATGTGTTCTTGGTTGGGGATATTTTACGGAAAGTAGTATCAACCAGCTCGCCGTTAGCGCTCTTCTGTAAGCAGGAAGTCATCCCGTACACCCCTATACCTATTCTACCACTATGGCCTTCAACCGTCAACGGATTTTCTCTATCCTATGGAGACAACTAACGTGTTTTCCGGTAAATAGAGACGCACCCTAATACCCCCTGACCCGAAACCCCCGCTCGTGGGGGATCGGGTCTATTTTTGTGACCTCGGCGCGGTCGATGTCGAACTGGCCCTTCAGCCGGGAGAGCAGCTTTTGCAGCTGCAGCGGCGGGCCCTGGACCTCCATCTCCACCGTGCCGTCAGGGCGGTTGTCCACCCAGCCGGTCAGGTACAGGTCGCGGGTGAAGTAATAGGCGGTGTAGCGAAAGCCCACGTGTTGCACCCGCCCGCTGAAGATCACATGCCAGCGCGTCATGACGGCCACCTCCCTGTATGCTGTGATTATACCCCTTCCACGCCATAAATTCAACCGTGGCGGCGCAAAGCGCATTGACAATCCGGCGCGGATGCGGTATTATCAAATGGGAAGATTTACAGCCCGTTGAATGTTCGCGGGCAGAGGTCGAAACCGAAAAGTGACCTATACAGGAGGATGCCTATGAAGCTGCAGCTCGCCCTGGACGACCTTTCATTGGAGGCGGCCATCGCGCTGGTGGCGCGGGTCCGGGACCACATCGATATCATCGAGGCCGGCACGCCCCTCATCTACGGCTACGGCATGGAGGCGGTGCGGGCCCTGAAGGCGCGCTTCCCCGAAAAGCAGGTACTGGCCGACATGAAGATCATGGACAGCGGCGCCTGGGAGACGGAGGAGGCCATGGCCGCCGGCGCGGATTACGTGACCGTGCTGGGGGTCAGCGAGGACGCGACCGTCCGTAACTGCCTGGAGACCGCCGGGCGCTACGGCAGGGAGGTCGTGGTGGACATGCTCTGCGTGCCGGACCTGCCCGGGCGCATACGCGAGCTGGAGGCACTGGGGGTCCAGGGGCTGGCGGTGTACACCGGCGTCGACCAGCAGGCCGCGGGGCGCACGCCGCTGGACGACCTCAGGCGGATGACGGCCTGCGCCAAAAAGGCGAAGATCTCGGTGGCCGGTGGCATTCGCCCCGAGACGGTGGCCGAATACGCCGCCTACAGGCCCGAGGTGGTGATCGTGGGCGGGGGCATACTCCACGCGCCCGATCCCGTGGCGGCCGCCGCGGCCATCGCCCGGCAGCTGCGGGCGTTTGAACGAGCAGATATATGAACGGAGAAACGGAAATGGAACACGGGAAGATATTGAGGGGAATCATCGACGAGCTGGCGGCCAACGCGGATAAGGTCCCCGTCGAGCCTCTGGAGGCGCTGGCCGACGCCGTTCTCGGCGCGAAGCGGATATTCGTGGCCGGCGCGGGTCGCGCCGGCTTCGCGGCCAGGGCCTTCGCCCTTCGGCTGATGCACCTGGGGCTGACGGTGTACTTCGTGGGCGAGCCCACCACGCCGTCCATCGGTCCCGGCGACCTGCTGGTGATCAACTCCGGCTCCGGCGAGACGGGGTCGCTGGCGATCATGGCCCGGCGGGCCAGGGACTTCGGCGCGAAGCTGGCCACCGCGACCATACATCCCGATGCCACCATCGGCAGTTTGGCGGACGTGGTGGTGCCCATTCCCGGCGCCACGCCCAAGAGCGAATTGGCGGATACCGTCACCAGCATACAGCCCATGGGCAGCGCCTTTGAGCAGCTGAGCTGGCTGTGTTCGACGCGGTGATCATGATCCTGATGGACCGCATGGGAAAGAACGCCGACGAGATGTTCGCGCTGCACGCGAACCTGGAATAATACACAGGGAGGGACGCTTTCATGACCTTCAAGGACTTATCTACGGGCCTGCAGCACATCGGCCTGCCCACCAACGACATTGAGGGAACGATTCGCTTCTACGAGGCCCTGGGCTTCGAGGTGGCCTTTCGCACGAACAACAAGGGCGAGGAGGTCGCCTTCCTGAGGCTGGGGGACCTGACCATTGAGACCTACCAGAACTTCCGGGCGGCTCAGGTCAACGGCGCCTGGGACCACGTGGCCATCAACGTGACCGACGTGGCCGAGGCCCGTCGGCTTGCCGACACATTGGGCCTCGAGGTGATCGAGGAGGGCGAGCTGCCCTTCTGGGACAACGGCGTGAAGTACTTCACGGTCCTGGGCCCGAACCGGGAAAAGGTGGAATTCAATCAATACCTGTAAACGCTCTCACGGATGTAAGGGATGATCTGTCTATGATGTTGAAGCGCATGGGCCGATGGGGCATCGGCATGTTGATCGCTCTGCTGGCGCTGGCGGCGACCTGGGCCGGACTGGCCGAGGCGTCGCCGGAGGCGCCGGCGGTGAAGCCCCATAACTACATACTGATTATCGACAACAGCAAAAGCACCTCGGGGCGGCACTCGCTGGGCGGCGCCACGGACCCCAAGGGCCTGCGCTTCGACGCCGCGCAGCTGGTGTACCAGAACGTGGTGTCCGCCGCTGACCTGGGCAGCCGGGGCAAGCTGGGCGTGATCGTGTTCTGCGGCCCGAAGAACTGCGTCAGCTACGGCCCGCTGGACATCGACGACCCGGCCCTGGACGACAGGATCGGCAAATATCTCAACGCCGCGGCCAACGAAAAGCGCAGGGACGTCTATACCGATATCCGAACGGCCCTGCAGAAGGCCGAGGACATGCGCGCCGGCTTCGAGGGGGATACCAGCGTCATACTGCTGACGGACGGCGTGAACGACCTGACCAATCGGTCCGATCCCTTCAGCCGTCCCGAGAACATCGAGGCCAATAAACAGTCCGCCGAGATCGTGGCGGGGATGCACGGTCAGGGCGCGGACTTCCACGTCATCGCCCTGACCGCCCAGGAGGATGTTGCGAATACCGACGCCTTCATGGTGTTCATCAACACCCTGGCCGAGGCCGGCGGCGGCGCGGTGGGCGCGGACGGCGAATACGACAACGTGCTGATGGCCACCCAGGCCGACCTGAACAGCAAGCTGCTGCAGATGCTGATCAAGGCCGAGAGCGCTTCGGAGGAGATACAGACCATCGCGGAATATACCCCTCTGGACACGCCGTTCACCGTGCCCTACAACGGCATCACCGACGCCACGGTGAACATCACCTTCATGCCCGAGGACAAGCCCCTGCTGGAGCAGGTGGCGCTGGTGGACCCGGCGGGGCAGAGCCATACCCTGTGGGACAAGGATGGGGCCCACGACGAGGCGCGCATCGCCGTCAGCGAGAGCCGCAGCTACATCATGCTGGACATCATCGAGCCCGAGGCCGGGGACTGGAATGTGATCGTGACCAGCCGCCTGGGCGGGGGCGACGATTCCCGGGTGATGATCAACGCCGTGGTGCGCTTCAACCACAACCTCCAGGTAAACGTGGAGATGGCCGACACCGTGCCGCTGGGCGAATCCACCCGCATCGACGCCTGGTTCCAGGTCTACGACGGCGAACACTTTTCGGACCTGACGGACAGCGACATCTACGCCCAATCCAAGGCCACGCTGACGATGTTCACCCCCGGCGGCAATAAAAAGACGGTCGCCATGAAGCGGGACGGCGACCGCTACACCGTGCGCTTCAAGCCCAAGGTGGCCGGCGACTGGAAGGCCGAGGTGAAGGTATCGAACCCCTATGTGCAGCAGACGCTGAACGACATCGGCTTCCACGTGGAAGCGCCCGTCGTGACGCCCGAGCCGACGCCCGAACCCACGCCCGAGCCCACGGCAGAGCCTGCGCCGGAAGCCACGCCCGAGCCCGAAGCGGAGCCGACGCCCGAGCC
>JAFRJF010000216.1 GCA_017432405.1 Clostridia bacterium
ACCCAGCACATGAGCCGCTACTCCCACGACTTCTGCGGCGTGACGGAGGACCTGCCCTACAACGCGGACGAGGAGCACTACGGCTGGCTGAACGGCGACATCGACTACGCCACCGACGCGCCCTACTTCACCATCCTCTTTGAAGACCAGGATGAATCCGAGATCTACGGCAATCAGGTGAACATCGGCGTCATCACCTGCCCGCTTGCGGACATCGCGGCACTGGAAGGCAGCTATGACGTGGTGATCGAGCTGGACCAGTAAGGAGTGTTCACGATGAAGATGAAGAAACTGGCCGCGCTGCTGTGCGCGCTGATACTCCTCCTGGCGAGACTGACCGCGATAGCGGAGGACATAACCACGGAAGAAGGAGAGAATGACATGCAGATGATGATCGGTGAAACCCCGGTGACAGTGGCCTGGGAGGACAACGCCTCCGTGGAGGCGCTGAAGACGCTGGCTATGGAAGGCATAGCCATTGAAATGTCCATGTACGGCGGGTTTGAGCAGGTCGGTGCCATCGGCCAGAGCCTGCCCCGCGACGATCAGCAGACGACCACCACCTCCGGCGACATCGTGCTCTATTCCGGCAATCAGCTGGTGGTGTTCTATGGCAGCAATTCCTGGGCCTACACCCGGCTGGGACACATCACCGACCAGACCCCGGAGCAGATGAAGGCGCTGTTGGGCAGCGGAGACGTGACGATCACGCTGTCGATAAAATGAAGAGATATATGATTTTGCTGACCGCATGGCTGCTTTGCTGTGCGGTACATCCGTTGCTGAATGCCATGGCGGAGGAAACGCGGATGGAGACCTATACCCTTGACCAGCATGGACCTGTATACATTTGACGGAATCAAGGAACAAGTGATACAATTTGTGCAGGGCATTCAGAACTGAGCAAGGTGGAGAACATCCAGCCAAACCGGCAGGACTGAACGACAGGCGATATTTCATCAG
Organism: Clostridia bacterium; assembly: GCA_017432405.1. Next base: position 964 of record JAFRJF010000216.1, read on the forward strand.
GACAAGGAGGAAGAACAATGGCACTGAAATCGACTTTGGGCTTTGGCATGATGCGTTTGCCCGTGAAGAACGGCGACCCGACGGACTTCGACTATGAACAGCTGAATGAAATGGTGGACACCTACCTGGCGGCGGGCTACAACTACTTCGACACCTCCTACGTCTACCACAACGGCAAGAGCGAGGAGGCCGTGCGCGAGGCCGTGGTAAAGCGCCACCCCCGCGAATCCATCCGCATCGCCACCAAGTTTCCCACCTTCAACCTGCAGCCCGGCGACGAGGATAAGATCGAGGGCATCTTCCAGGAGCAGCTGGACCGGCTGGGCGTGGACTATGTGGATTACTACCTGCTGCACAACTTCCAGACCCGCTGGTACGACGGCTATGACGGCAAGGGCGGCGTGATCCAGTCCGAGCACCTGACCGAGCACGCGCTGAAGTGGAAGGCGCAGGGGAAGATCAAACACCTGGGCTTCTCGTTCCACTCCTCTGCGAAGCTGCTGGACCGCATCCTGACGGAGCATCCGGAGTTTGAATTCGTGCAGATCGCTGCCAACTATGTGGACTGGAACTCCCAGCTGGTGCAGGCGGGCCCCTGCTACGACGTCATCCGCAGGCACGGCAAACAGGTCATCATGATGGAGCCCGTGAAGGGCGGCGGCCTGGCCATGGTGCCGGAGGCGGTGGAAAAGGCGTTGAAGGCCAAGGCCCCCGAGCGATCGGTGGCCTCCTGGGCGATCCGCTTCGGCGGCACGCTGGACGGGCTGCTGTGCGTGTTGAGCGGCATGAGCACCCTGGAGCAGGTGAAGGACAACATCCACAGCTACCAGACCCTCGACCCGCTGAGCGATACCGAAATGAAGTGGCTGTCGGAGGACATCAACCGCCTGTACCGCGCCCAGGGCCCCGTGCCGGATCTGTCGAAATATGAGGGGCTCACCCTGTACGGCGTGCCGGTGACGGCCATCATGGAGGGCTACAGCGTGTGCCAGCTCCAGCCGGATCCCGGCTTCTCCGACGACAACAACTATCTGCTCAACGCCGTGGCCGAGGCATACCACCGCGACTTCAAGGAGGACCTGCCGCGACAGACGCTGGCCAACGCAAGCGGCGAGGATGTGACGGACGAGGTCTATCGCGCCTATGAGTGGCTGCGCGAGCATACCTTCTGATAAGGGAGAATTTGAAATGAGCAAGGTATTGGTGATTTCCACGAGCCTTACTGTGAACACAAACTTCGTAGGGGCGCTCTCCGAGCGCCTGCGGGCGATTGGAAATCGCCCCTACGACCGTGTTCATTCATGGTGGCGCGGTTTACCGCATGATGATTCAGTCCAGTGCCACAAATTTTGATTTATCGAGATGTAGGAGACGGTACCAAATTAGCCTTCCCCTCTGGGGAAGGCTTTTGGGAAACCACTCAACACCCCACTAAATCAGATTTTACTTGCTCAGTAACAGTACGGTCCATCAAACGCAATAGACGTAGTTTTCCTTCCTCGGAGCAGCCGCGCCGGCGGGCTTCGCGGCATAGCCCAGGATCAGGTTGCCGATGCCCTCATAGTCGCCCTCGATGCCGAGCTTGTTCAGGATGGCCTTGCCTTCCTCACTCTCGAATTCTTCTTTGGCGCGATGCACCCAGCAGCTCGCCACGCCCAGGTCGGCAGCGGCATTCATCATGTTGCCCATCACCAGGCTGCCGTCGTAGATATAGGTCGGCATGGCCTTGTTCGCCAGTACGACCAGGAGTTCGGGAGCGCCATAGAAGGGGTCGATGTCCATGCCCATCGCGGCGGCGTTGAGCTTTGCCAGCTGGTCGCGGATAGCCTGATCCTTGATGACCAGGATGATCGGGGACTGCTTGCCCATGCCGGTGGCGGCGTAGGTCCCGGCCTCGATGATGGCGTTGAGCTTCTCCTCCTCGACATGCTCGGGCTTGTAGGCGCGGCAGCTGCGGCGGGTCTTCAGGGTGGTCAAAGTGTCAGCCATAGTAGTGTCCTCCTTTAATGGAAATATACATGATCAGGAAAACGGAACGTTTTCCTGGTCGGCGGGTTCCGCAGGAACACGTCGACAATCATTATCGGTTCAATATGGAACCTTCTCCGCCGCGCCGGGGATATTCGTCCAAATGTCGGCGAAGTTGTTCACGTTTCTCGCGCACGGCCTCGATCATGGCCTGCTTGTGCTTCGGCAGCCTGCCCTGCATGGGTACGATGTTGGAAGGGTGGGAGCCGAAGTAAATGGTATTCTTCAAATCCAGGCCGCCGATCAGCCGCTCCTGTTCGTCCAGCAGCTGGCCAAAGGTGCATTCCTTGAACAGGCCCTTCTTCATGTCGTGGTACAGCCGACAGCCGGGCTCAGCGTGCAGCGTTCCAAGGAACAGCAGATGGGGCTGCACCGCGTTGACCAGCGCGGCGGTGGCGTCGGCGTTTTCCTGCCACAGCTCCGCGCCGCCACAGCCGAGGATCGCGTTGAAGCTGTAATCAATGCCCGCGTCGGTGAGGCGCAAAAGCTGCTCCTTTGCTTCCTCTGCCGTGTGGCCCTTGTTCATGGTCCTGAGCGCCGCGTCCAGGCCGCTCTCCACACCGATGTCCAGCCCGCCGATGCCGCATGCGTGCAGGCGGCGCAGATCGTCGTCCGTCTTGTGCCGGATGTTCTGGATGGAGGCGTACATGGCGATGGTCTTCACCCGGGGCAGCCTGGCGTGGATCGCGTCGGCAATCTGGATCAAACGATCCGCGGAGAGCACAAAGGCGTCGCCATGCTCCAGGAATACCCGCTCCACATCGGGGCAATAGTGGACTGCTTCCTCGATGTCCGCCTCCACCTGTTCCACCGGACAAACGGAAAAAGGAACATCCGGGTACATGTAGCAAAAAGTGCATTTGTTGTGGCTGCACCCCTGCGTCACCTGCAGGAGCAGGGAATTGGCCTCGTAGGGCGGCCTGTAAACCATTCCTGTCAGGCTCATTTGTCATTTTCTCCCTTCATCTGCGGATACCTTTACGCTCCATCCTGTCAGATGTGACAGGCTCGCTTTTCTTTACAGGAAACCACCACCATTCGTGTATGGAACGAGTCCCAACAATACTTACATCATGATCCCGGCGAAATACCTTTGCAAAATGCGCGGCAGGGTTTCGCGTATTTCCATCTTCCCGCCGCTCAACGCCCATTCAAACACGCTGCCCTTTACGATGGTACAGACATCCATGCTCAGCTCATGGGCGTCCGATCCCGCCTTGAGAATGCCCGCCTCTATTGCCGCTTTGGCTTCCTGTTCGCAGCGGGCCATGACCGTGCCTTCGGCGAAGGCGCCGTTTTCTTCACACATATATGCGGATAAGGCCTGATTCCCCGTGGTATAGAAGCTCTTCATGAATTCCTCCCCCAGGGCAAGATACCGGTCGATCAGATGAAAATACAGCTCGCATACCCGGTCGGAAAAGTGTTCTGGCGGCGTTTGAAGGGCAAAGCCGTCAAAGGATTCCTCCCGGACAAAGTACATCATCAAATCGTCCTTGTTCCGGAAATGATGGTAAAACGTGCCGATGGACAGCCCGGTTTCCTCCACCACGTTTCGGACGGTGACGGCATCCGCGCCTTTCCGCTTGATGAGCGCGATGGTCGCGTCAATGATCGTTTGCTTTGCATCGAGAGGCTCCGCTGACTTGGGCGGGCGTCCGCATTTTCGGGGCATTGGCAAGCCCTCCTTGAAAAATATTAAAACAGGTTCTAAAAACTATTGGCATTATAGCAGGATGTGGCTATAATGTCAATAGAACGTGTTCTAATAATTGAAAGTGAGGAATATGCATGAAGGTTATGTATTGGTCTGACTACGCCTGCCCCTACTGCTATATCGGCAAGACGCATCTGAAAAAGGCGATTGAAAACCTGGATCCGGGAGATCAGGTAGACGTGGAAATGCTGGCGTTCGAGCTCGATCCCAAGGCCAGCAAAGAGTATACCGGGGCCACCGTGGATCGGTTTGCCAGGAAATACGGCCTGAGCCTCAAGGACGCTCAGGAGCGCATCGACGGTATTTCGGAGATGGGACGCGCAGCAGGGTTGGATTTCCACTATGACGAAACCCGCTATACCAATACCTTCGACGCCCACCGCCTGACCAAGCTGGCCCGGCGAAAAGGCGCCCATCTCGCGGATCGGCTGCAGGAACGCCTGTACAAGGCGTATTTTTCGGAGGGATTGGAGCTGGCCGACCATGCCGTGCTCACGCGCATCGCCACCCAGGAAGGCATGGATGAGGGCGAGGTCCAACAGCTTCTGGAATCCGATCAGTACGCGGACGACGTGCGTCTGGACGAGCGGGAAGCTCAGCGCTATGGCGTACAGGGCGTGCCCTATTTTGTCGTTGGAAACAAGTACGCCATCCCCGGCGCGCTGCCTGTGGAGTCCATGGAGCGGGTATTGAAGAACGTGCTGGGCGAGGAAGCGAAGGCCGCCGAATCCGCCGTGAAGAGCATGGCCTGCGGGCCGGACGGATGCCATTTCGAGGGCTGATTATGAACGTGTACAAGATCCCGGTTCGGGGATATTTTGAAGTCAACAGCTATTTCCTGATCGACGAGGACACGGGCCATGGCTTCCTGATTGATCCCGGCGCCCAAGGCGCGGCATTGGTTCAGATCATTCGAAGCAAGGTCTGGACAATAGAAAAGATCCTGCTGACCCACGGCCACTTCGACCACACCGGCGGCATCGAGGCCATCCGCAGGGAGCTGGATATCCCAGTGTACATCCACGAGAACGACGCGGACTATCTGGAGGATACACGGCTCAACCTCTCGGAGTATTGCGGGGAACATGTCGTTGTGAGGGATACTCACTTCTTTCAGGATGGCACGGTATTTTCCCTTGAGGGGCATGTTTCTCCTGTGCTGGCGGCCGTTCACACGCCGGGACACACGCCGGACTCCACGACCTTCTATGACGCCGCTGATGGCCTTGCCTTTGTGGGCGACACAATCTTCAAGGGTGGGCCTGGGACGGATCAGTATCCGGGAGGGGATCGCAGGCAGCTTGTGAAGAGCATCGTCCAGCAGATTCTAAGACTTCCTGACAATATGACACTCTATTCCGGCCACTCTGAAAAGACGACGGTAGGCGCGGAAAAGCGCTTATATATAAAATGATGGGAGAAATGCATTATTAAAAATCTGTTTGATCTGACGGGAAAAGTAGCAATCGTCATCGGCGGCAGCCATGGACTGGGCAGGGGCATGGCCACGGGGCTTCTGAACGCCGTTGCCAGGGTCTATGATCATACTCAGTATCTTCCGTGATACCTTGGCGGGCGGAGTGTATAGGGCATGAAGGAATAAAGAAAGCCCAGCCGGTACAGCCGTACAGGTCAGCCGCGTGTCTCGCCCGGTAGCGGAAGCCCACACCCTGAACCCAGCCATAGAAGGTCATGTGTCTGCGGATCACAGTTCCATCCCCATCATTTTCTATACGTCTCATAGCACCAGCGGGCGATTCTCTGAATCAGCTCCGTTGGCAGTTCTTTATTCCACGGCAGGCGGATCGTGCCCTTGCTCACATCAAAGCCTTTCAGCGCCTCTGCAAACACCGCCGTAGCTTCGCCTCCCGGGTACAGGCCCAGATGCCTTTTCGACGCGGCGAAGTGAATGATATTCCTGCCTTTCCAGTACGTCGGCATCGACCAGGAAATCCGCTCCTCAGCATCCGGGATGGCGGTGTGAAGAATTGCACGGACTTCTCGCAATCTCGGCTGCAGAACTTCATCCTGAGCGGCTATGTACTCATCCATGGTTTGCGGCTTTTCACAGAAATGATGCTGATCCTGTCTGCCGAACTCCCGACCACATTTTGGGCATTTCCAATTCATTGCAGCACCTTCTCCATCTCAAAGACGGTTTTTCTGGGCATTTCTCTACCTCTCGATCGTTCCTTTAAAAACCTGCTCCTTCATATAATCCCGGTTTCATTGTATAAGCTGCATCACTCCGGCCAGAATCGCCGCGAGGATCGGAAAACCAACGACAGTGCCCAGCCATTTTCTGGCCAGTGTTTTCCCGTAGATATAAGGCATCAGATCTTCCGTCCCTGGAATGATCCATGCTTTCGTGTGTCCGACCCACCACCAGTCGATGAAGATGCGGTCAAACAAGCCGCTGATCATCAGAATAACAAGCATCTGCCAATAGCCGTCCCAGAAGCCTTTTGCACCGTTAATGCCATAGACCATGAGCGGCACCAGTACAATCATAGGAACGAACAGGGCAATCACCGTAATGATGGATGTCTTCTGTATCTTCTCCTTAGTGGTAAGCCCAAGCGCCACCGCCCTGTCCTTCACTTCCTGCTCATAAAAGACCACCAGCCCGACAGGACCATTGGCTTTACCGACCACACAGATGATTAACAGCACAAAGCACATCACAATGCCTTCAATAAGAATCATAGTCCTGCACCCTCCAGCAGATCATACAGCGCATCCTGGGATAGCACGCCACGTTTCAGTTCAGGCGGCAGCTCACCCCGTTCATCCGCTTCGTAGTCCTCCCGCCATTCGCCGGAGGTGTAGTATTCATCCAGGAGGCGGAGCTTCTCCGGGTCGTGGGATGTAGCGGCTTCATCAAACAGCCGCTCATACTTTTCTACCCGTTCAATGCGATCCAGGCGATAGAAGCGATGATAGGTCTTCCCGTCTCTGGTTATCTGCTCATTCCACATGGACGCAGGGCGAACCCACAAGCCGCCATCGCCATAAAGGGCACGGTAAACGACCATCGGTTCTTCCGTCTCGCTGTGACGGGCAACCCCAATTACCTCATACGCATTGCCCTTGAAGTGGCGGTAGCGTCCGGGCTGGATGGTCTGCAAAGCCTCCTCATATTTCATCGCTCTCGCTCCTGTCTCGCGCAAATCTCGGATCGGCAGACTTCATCGCATCCTCCGGAATAGCCCATGAACGCCCGAACCGCTCCACACCGGGAATTGTAAGCTGAACCGCCGCTCGCGGGACCGCATAAGCGGTGGTGTGGGAGGATGGGGGTTAGCCAACCCCTCCTGCCCGATTGAATGGTTACACCTCGAAGGTGTCGCTGACCGCGTCCTTCAATTGCCACATGTGAATGGCCGCGTCGCCATCGAAATCGCCATTCGTCTCCCCGGCCGTGGGAAACACGCGCGTGGTGAACACCACGTCCCCATCGTTGACAAAAATCTCCACACTGCTGCGGTCGATGTAGATTCTCAGGTGATGCAGGCCCTTGGGAAGGGGTCGGCTCCTGGCTTCGCCCTGCTCCACATTGAACCGCCTGGCCATGCCGGAACGGTCCACGGTCAGTTCGCGCCGGGCGTCGTCATAGGCGATGGACAGCCCGCCACGCCCGTCTGGCCGGGTGAACAGCTTCAGCGTCATGTCGCCGCCGCGGCTGATCAGCTCGAGCTCAGCGACCCTCGGCAGTATGCCGCCGGATTTGAAGGGAATCTCTTCGCCCTGGAGCTGCTTTAATCCGCCCAGCGGCTGCTGGATCAGGCGGCGGTTGCGGATGGTCAGCTCCCGCGGCAGCGTCAGCGCGCCCTGCCAGTCCTCCTCATCGGTGGGATATCCGGCGTCGGGCAGGCCCATCCATGCGACGATCAGCGCGTGGTCCGGATCGTCTATGTTGGTGGTGCAAGCGGCGGCATAGCTGTCAAAGCCAAAGTCCAGCACATGGAAGCTGCCGTCCGGCGTAAAGGTCAGCGTTTCATAGTCCATGTGGCCGATGATGTAGCCGTTGTGGTGCTGCGAACCGCCCCGCCCGGGCAGCGTGATGTGCTGGGGACAGAAGATCAGCACGTCCCGCCCGGAGATGTGCTCGATGGAGGGGCACTCCCACATGTCGCCGAAATCCTCAAAGCCGGGCACCTTGATCTCGCCCGCGAAGCGCCAGCCCCGATCCAGCTGTTCGGATTCAAACATGATCACGCGGCCCTGCTTCTTGTCGTTCTGCGCGCCCAGCATGATATAATACTTGCCGGTCCCTTCGATGTACTCCACCTTCGGGTCCCTCTGGTGCTCGGTGTAGCCCGGCACGGGGCCGAACAGCGGCTTTTCGTATTTGCGGATGCCGCCGTCGTCCATCAGCTCCGCCAGGCAGGTGTAGGGCGTGCGCACCCAGTCGTCGTCCCGATGGTTGCCGGTGTAAAACAGATAGATGCCAGCTGCCGTCGTGATGCCGAAGGAAGCCGTTGGGGTCGTTCAGCAGCCCTGTCACCGGCTGGATATGATAACGCAGGCGGTAATCGGAGGTCCTGATGCGCTCGTAGAGCGGCCGTATTTCCTCGGGACTGTTCAATACCCTGTATCGCGCCTCCCGTGTCCATTCCTTCATGCTGTTTCCCTCCAATCCTGTTTGCTGCAATAAAGATTGCGGTAATCGCTGATGCCGTCGGAGATGCCAGTCGCGCCGCTGCCGGTACAGGCCGCGCCTTGATATAAAGGTTGTGTTAATTGTAACACATGCAGGCCCATCTGTCCATATCATTTTGATCGAAATGGGAAAAAACGCCCGGTACGACGACGCGAACAGCGACACCGCAGACAGAGACAGGCCCGTAAAAGCGGCAACTGTTTTGGAGCTTTGAAGGTGGACAGTATGATGAGCGGTATGGTAAAATAGGGCTACAGGAAAGAACATGATGAAAGCGTGATAAAAGGGGGATGACCATGGAGACGAAGTATTATATCGTCGCCCGCATCGATGGGGACTACGCCTGGTTGAATCGCACGGACGCGGAGGAAGAGCTGTTGTTCATCGCCCGGGCCCTTTTGCCAGAAGAGATTGACGAAGGAACGAAGCTGAAGTATGAGATGCTTCAGTACGAGATCATATGAAGGTCTACGTTGACGCAGACGCCTGCCCGGTGACGCGCATCGCCGAGAGGGTGGCAAAGGAACACAGTATTCCCGTGGTGCTGCTGTGCGACACGAACCATGTGCTGAACTCGGATTACAGCGAAATAAGAGTGATCGGAGCCGGGGCGGACGCAGTGGACATCGCCCTGATCAATCTCTGCCAGCGGAGCGATATCGTGGTCACGCAGGATTACGGCGTGGCCGCCCTCGCCCTTGGAAAGGGCGCGAAGGCCATTCACCAAAGCGGACGATGGTATACGGATGAGAATATCGATGGCCTGCTGATGGAGCGCCATATGGCAAAGGTCGCAAGAAGAAGCGCAAAGCATCACCTGAAGGGCCCGGCGAAGCGGACGGATGAGGACGACCGGCGGTTTGAGGATAGCTTCCGAAGACTGATCGAAGCCTGTGAATCGGATTAAGGAAAGGACGCAGTAAAACCATGACCAAGGGACGGCTGGAGGCATTCAGCGACGGCGTGATCGCCATCATCATCACCATCACCATACTCATCATCGACCTGCCGGAAGGAAACGACATGGCCGCGCTCATGGGCGTGATGCCGCTGGCGATCTGCTACCTGATCAGCTTTATCATGGTGGGCACGAACTGGGCAAACCACCACCATCTGCTGCAGGTGACGGGAAGCGTGGACGGCAAGATCCTGTGGTCGAATCTCCTATACCTGTTCCTGCTGTCCTTCCAGCCGGTCACCACGGGCTGGGTGGGCAAGAGCAAGTTCGCCATGCTGCCGGTGCGGGTCTATGTGATTATGAATCTGCTGTGCGCGCTCAGCTACATTCTGCTGGAGAAGGCGATCATCCATTCCAATGACTGTGAAATACTCAAGACCGCCGTCAGCGAGAGCCGAAAGGAGCAGTGGACCATCGCTGTAGAGGCACTGGCGCTGATTTTGAGTTTCATCCCCGGTGCGCACTATGCATCCTGCCCGCTGCTGGTGGTGGCGATGGTGCCATGGATCGTCCCGGACCTGCGGATGAAGCGGGTGTTTGAAGAGGCCAGACGGATGCGGGAGGAATGAGTCATGAAATCCATACTGATCAAGGACACCACCCGGGAGGAGCGCATCCGCATCGTCCACCAGGCGCTGACGGGGATGATGTGCATCGAACAGCCATCACAAAGCCAGCCGCATCCTGTAATGAACCGGCATCAGCCGCCGGCCGATGAAGCGCTTGTCCACCACCAGGCTGTGTTCCCGGGTTCGTATGGGAAACATGTTGTTGACCATGTTGCCGCCGATGTGGCCGGCGTCCTTGGAGGACAGGTTACCGTTGTAGCCCTGGTTCAGGGTGATGCCCAGCTCGTTGGCCACCTCGTGCTTCATGTTGCGCATCGCCTCGCGCGCCTCGGGAACATTGATCTGGTTGTTGGAATTGTTGCTCGCCATTTTGAATGACTCCTTTCATGTCGTTTCGACCTTGCGGCGCTTTGTCCGTTCAGCCTGCAACTATTTTGACCGATGCGCGCGGATTTACGCTGGAAATTGGTCACTGTCATTCAATTCAAGTTATGGAAAAATATGAATCCAGAAGATGCCCAACAGGTTTCGGGATAAAGTCACGTTGTCGTCCCCGTTTGGCGACATTCCCGTGGTATATTATTGAGTGGCAAGTATTTGTCATTCAGTGGATTCCCGGGAGGCAGTTATGTTCAGAACATACACCGATAATTTCATACATAGGAAAACGCTTCGCGCGCTGGCGTTGTGCTGCGCGCTGGCGCTGCCGCTGCACGGCGCGGCGCTGGCCGAGCCCGTTGACGTGACCGGGGAAAGCCCGGCGGCGGTTACCGTATTGGACGATCAGCAAGAGAGCGTGCGCACGGCCCAGCAGCGGCTGATCGCGCTGGGGCTGCTGTCGGGCAGCGCCGACGGCGTCTGCGGACCCAGGACCGGCGACGCCCTGCGCACCTACCAATCCCAGAACGGGCTGGAGGCCACCGGTCACCTGGACGAGGCCACGCTCAGCAGCCTGACCCGGGTGGATATGAATGCGCTCAGCGCGAAGGATGTGCAGCAGCGGCTGATCGACCTGGGCTACCTGCAGGGCACGGCGGACGGCGTGATTGGTCCCCGCTCCATCGCAGCGCTGAAGCAGTTCCAGCGTCTCAACGGCCTGACCGCCAACGGCAAGGCCGACCGCGATACCCTGGAGGCGCTGTACGCCGCCAGCGCCGTCGCCCTGCCCGTCGCCCTTTCCCAGGGCAGCAAGGGCGCGGCGGTGGGGCGCCTTCAGAGAAGGCTGGCCCTGCTCGGTTTCTTTGACTGCGCTGTCGACGATAGCTACGGCCAATCCACCGCGAACGCGGTGACCGCCTTCCAGCGGCACCTGATCGCCCAGGGCCATGCCGACGATATCACCGAGGACGGCACCGCCAGTCCGATGACCCAATACTGCCTTTTTGACAGCGGCTATTCCTCCTATCTGCGGGATGTGACCCCCGGCCAGAGCGACAGCGAGGCCCTGCGCATTGAGCGCCGCCTGGTCGCGCTGGGATACAGCGACCTGCCCGCCGACGACGTGCTGGATGACGACAGCGTCGCCGCGCTGAACCTGTTCAAGAGCCAGGCGGGCCTGGGCAATCCGGGCGTGACCGACAGGGAAACCGTCGACGCGCTGTTTGCCCCGGACGCGCCCGAGGCCGAATTCTGCGTGCCCCATGCCATCGCCACAGGCGACAGCGGCCAGGTGGTCCGGGACGTGGAGGAGGCGCTGGTGCGGGGCGGCATGCTGACGAAGATGCCCACCGGCCAGTACAGCGACGCCATGGCAGGCGCCATCGAACGGCTTTACGGCTACCTCTCCGCCCAGAAGGACCCCAACGCCCCGCTTTACGCCGACTCGAAGCGCCTCAGCGCCGAGGCGGTGGAGACACTGGTGGACGGCCTGCTGAGCTACCGCTCGGAGAGCGCCGACAACAGCGACGAGATTCGCCGGGTGCAGAGCCGCCTGTACACCCTGCTCTACCTGGACAAGGGCGGCGTGGACGGCCATCTGGGCAGCGACAGCCGCGCAGCGCTCAGATCCTTCCAATCCGCCAACGGCCTGAAGACCACCGGTCGGGCCGACGGCGATACGATGGACCTGTTGTTCACCACCGAGGCCCGTTCGAATCCCTTCCCCTATCGGGTCGAGGTGAGCATCGACAACCAGACCGTCAGCGTCTACGCGCTGAACGACAAGGGGCAATACGACCTTCAAAAGACCTTTACCTGCTCCACCGGCCTGCACGACAGCACGCCCCGGGGCGTGTTCCTGGACGGCCATCCTGTCAACCGCTGGCACCACTTTGAAAAGTTCAACTGCTGGGCCCAGTATTCCTTCGAGGTCACCGGCGACATCATGTTCCACTCGGTGATCTACAGCTCGGACAACGAGAACAGCCTGCGCAGCGGCTCGCTGTACGCCCTGGGCAACCCGGCCTCTCACGGCTGTATCCGTCTGACTGTGGAGGACGCCAAGTGGCTGTATGAGCACTGCAAGCGGGGCACGGTTGCCATCGTTATTTATTAGTTAATGGTAGACAGGACCGTTTTGGCGTGGTATAGTATGTTTCGGCGGGGCAACCCGGCCCCGTGAACCCCTCTGACGCGGAAAAGGACGGTTGGTTATTATGTTCAAAAGGTTGATCGCACTGGTGCTGGCCTGTGTACTGATGACAGGCGCGCTGTGCGCATGGGCAGAGCCCGAAGGCATCGCCATCGACGGTGAATCCGCTTCTGGCGACATCGATACTGTCATCGACGCAGGCGACCTGTTCCTGTCCGTCGACGACCTGGGCGCGAGCCTCCTCGCCAACGACGGCGACGGGGAGGACGAACTGCTGCCCACCGAGCTGACGGTCAAGAAGAGCACCACGAAGAAGGTCAAGCTGGGCACAGACTATCAGGTCAAGATCCCCGGCAAGAAGATCAAGCGCTGCTCGAGCAGCAACAAAAAGATCGCGACCGTCACCGACAAGGGGCTCATCCATACGAAAAAGGCCGGCGAGGTCAGGATCACCATCACCCCGAAGAAGGGGAGCCGGATCAAGCTGAAGCTGAAGGTGATCGACCCGACGGTTCCCACCGCCGTGACCATCAACGAGGGCGACCGTGCCACGCTGGTCCTCGGAGGGACAAAGCAGCTCACCGCCACCGTATCTCCTGACACGGCGCCCCAGGAGGTCACCTGGAAGAGCAGCAACAGCGTCGTAGCCTCTGTGGATGAAGAGGGCCTCGTCACCGCTCTGACCCCGGGCCAGGCCACGATATCCGCCGTCACCGGCAACAAGCTGAAGGCGCAGCTTACGGTGAAGGTGCGTCGGACTGCCTCCGGGCGTTACATGATCTCCCACGCCATGGGCGGCATAGACGGCCACAGCTACTCCAACTGCCTGGAGGGCTTCCTGGAGAACTATGAAGAAGGGCACCGCATCTTCGAAGTGGATATGGAGCTGACGTCTGATAACAAGATCGTGCTCTGGCACGATTGGAAACGCCAGTTCTGCTCCAAGTACAGAGAGGGCAGGACGCCCACCTATGCTGAATTCATGGGCTCCAGGATCTACGACGAATACACTCCTGTGGATCTCGAGGGGCTGCTGAAGCTGATGGATCAATACCCGGACGTGCGCATCATCACCGACAGCAAGCACAGCAGCAGCACCAACGTCAAGAAGCAGTTCAAGGCCATCGTCTCCACCGCCAATCAGCTGGGCATCCCGGAGGTCCTCGACCGCTTTATCGTGGAGCTCTACACCAAGGACATGTACAGGGTGGTTGAAGAGATTCACCATTTCCCGGAATACATATTGACCCTGTACAAGCTTCTCGGCAAAGCCCCCAGCAAATCCAGGCTGCAGGATCTGGCCAGCTTCTGCAAGAAGAAAGGCATCAACACCATAGCAATGTATGCCAAGTGGTGGAATCCGAAGTACAAGGGCTACGTCAAATCCTACGGGGTCGACCTCGCCCTCTACACCGTCAACGATCCGGATGATGCCGAGGATTATTTCGATGAAGGGGTAAACGCCCTGTTCACCGACTTCCTGCCGCCGCTGGATTGAGCCCGATAAAAGCGCCGCAGCTTCCACGTTCGGAAGCTGCGGCGCTTTGTATATGCAATTTATATGAACCGTGTCACCTCGTTAAGCGGCTTGCGCGGGCGCGGCGCGGGGGCCTTTTCCCGCTTGCCCACGGCGATGACCGACATGATCGCCTCGTTCTCCGGGATGTCCAGCAGCCTGCGTATGGCTTCGGCGTCGCGCAGGCCCATGATCAGCGTGTCATAGCCCATGTCGGCGGCCGCCAGCACCAGGTAGGCGTCGTGCAGGCCCAAGTCGTAGGCGCCCCAGCCGTTGCCCACCTCGTTGTCCGGCTGGCCCTGGGTGAAGCCCACCAGTTCCCTGACGTAGGTGGTCACCACCAGGGCGGCTCCGGCGGAGCTGTTCTGGTTGAAGGCTGGCAGCCCCTGCGCCCGCAGCGTCGCCAGCGCCTCGGGGCTCTCCACCGCGTAGCAGCGCGAGGCCTGCAGGTTCTTCCAGGAGGGCGCCTGCTGCGCCCGGGTCAACAGGGCCACGAGGTCATCGTGGGGTATGGCGGCACTGTACCCCCTCACGCTCCGGCGCGATTGAATCAGGTCGACAAATTCCATGTCGCATTCTCCTTTCAGCGTTTCACTTGTCGCGTATCACAGAAAAGGCTGCATTGGATCCATAGATCACAATGCATCGCTCATCTCATCCAGCTCCGCATGCATCGTCTCGGCCCAGCTGTACTGGTTCATATAGTCGCCCATGTAGCGGTAACGGGATTTGTCCTTCTTTGCGATCCAGTCGTACAGGTCGCAATCGATGCGGTCAGCGGCGATGGCCATGCTGCCCCGCTGCTTGAGCAGCAGGTCGGTCAGCTTCAGGCGGGCAAATGTGTTTTGCAGGTCCTGGCGCAGGTTGCGCAGGTACGAGGCCTTCTTCTCCGGGTCGCCGTCGTCCTCCCACAGCGCGGCGATGATTTCGCCGTTGGTGGTCTGTGCCCCCCGGTTGTTCACCAGCAGCGCCACGACCTCCTTGGTGCGACTGTATTTGAAGGCCACCGGCTCGCCGTCCACGAACAGCTCGAAATTGCCGAAGGTCTGGGCGAACACCCGATGCCCCGGACCGCCGCTGACGGGGTAGCGCAGGTCCTCCAGCTCGGCGGACAGGGCATATTTGCTCACCGGCAGAAGCAGGCATCCGCTGGCGTGGAGCGACAGGGCGTCCAGCGCCTGGGCGTCGTCCGGATCCATGAACAGCAGGTTCACCGCCGGGTGCAGGTCCTTCAGGTACTGCCCCAGGTCGAGCCCGTCCAGCTCGGGCATGTTCGCCGACAGCAGCGCCACGTCCACGGGCCGTTCCCTGGCCTCGGCCAATGCCGCCGGACTCTCCGTGAAGCTGAGCACCTCGGCCCCGGGCTGCAGCTCATTGAGCAGCGCCGCCGCGTCCTCAAGGGTCCGGGGGTCATCGGAAACCAGCATGAATGTCATTGGTCTTCCCCTCCGATCTCCACCGGCCGCAGGCGCTGGCTGGCGCGCTGCTCGCGGGTCATGTGCAGCGGATCTGCCTCGCCCACCAGCAGCATGTCGCCGCCATTGAGGGCCGCGTCGTGAAGCGGGCCCGCCTTCAGGTCCGAGATCACCAACGCAGCGAAGCGGTCGTAGTTGTCTTCGTCGATCACCGGGAAGTGGTGGCGCATCCGGTACCAGTGCTTCCGATCGAAGCCCATGCCCCCTGTATACAGCCGGTCGGCGGTGGCCTCCACCTCCTCCGGCCCCGCGGGCTGACCCGGCGCCAGGTCCTCGCAAAACAGCATGGCATAGGCGCGCAGCACCTGATCCCGCACCGTGCCCTTGCGGTCGCCCCGCTCCACGGGGGTGTCCATCACTTTGTAATAGTAGTCACGGGCAGCCTCCGACCGATCAAAGTGAATGATGGCTTCGTAAAGCTCCCGGGCAATCAGCGTCTGGTTCATATCCCGTCTTCTCCTTGAGTCTTCTATTGAGTCACCGCAACCGAGAGCGCGCCGAAGAACAGCGCCATGGCCGCGACCATCACCAGCTCCTGCCGCCATCGCCGCGCCAGCAGCCCGGCGCACTCGCGCATGAAAGCGTTGGGCCAGTGCCACCAGATGGTGCGGGCGCCCATGCCCTCGGCCTCCAGCCCCGCCAGCCGCGCCCAGACCCCGCTTCTGAACACGTGGTAGTTGGTGGTGGCGAAGGCCACCTTGCCACCGGGGTGGCTGGCGTCGATCAGCACCTTGGAATAGGCCATGTTTTGAAAGGTATTGGTCGACCGGTCCTCGGGCAGTATCTTGTCCCCGGGCACCCCCTGCTCCACCAGGTAGCGGCGCATGGCCTCGGCCTCGGGCATGGTTTCGTCTGAGCCCTGGCCGCCGGAGGGCACCAGCACCGCCGTCCTGCCGCTTTGGGACTGCTGGTCGCGCCAGAAAGCCAGCGCCCGGTCCACCCTGCCCCGCAGCAGCGGCGACAACGAGCCGTCCTTTCGGAAGCCGCAGCCCAGTATGATGATGAAATCCCGGTCCCCTGAGGGCACATGCTTCGCCGCCAGCAGGCCGCAGGCGGCCGCGCCGATCAGCATGCACTCGAAGTAGGCGAACACCGTGCAATACACGTCCTGGGCCACGATCTGTGCCCGAAAGGCCCGGGGAGAATGGAACAGGTTTCGGCTCTGCAGGTAAATGGCCAAGGCCTCGCCCGCCAGCAGGGTGAGGCCCACCAGCAGCCCCAGCAGGTTTTTCAGCCGCGCCTGCTCGTGAAACAGCAGCGCGATGTTGCTCACGATCATCGCCACGGCGAACACCACCAGCGCCGGCAGCGTCACCATCATGAAGTTGAACCCAGCCCCGGACAGCGCCGAATAGACATCCAGCATCGTGAATTCCCGGGGTTGGATGAGGCGGCGCAGGGTCAGGTTCAGCATCACGGCACCTGTCACCAGCGTGAACAGGCCGAAGCCCACATAGTAGATGGTGTCGTAGGCGTAGAAGGCCGTGCCCCTCGTCCTGTGGAAGGCGCGGAGCATGATGAAGGCCGTGCCCAGCCAAAACACCGTCAGCGCGACCATCACCAGGGCGTCGCCGGTGAAGCCGCCGGTGTCGTAGTCGTATACCGTCAGGAAACGGCCCACCCGGTAGTGCTGTGTGGACAGCCTTCTGCCGCTCGCGTCGCGTACCTCGTACCAGGCCTCGCCGGGCTGTGTCGCCTTCAGCGCCACCTGCACGCCATTTTCGGACGGCTGCGGCGCGCCAGGGTCCACCACATCCTGCTGCCCGCTGCCCGACACGAGGCGCATCTCGCCGCCCGTGCCCTGCTTACGGGTCACCGGGATGCGGTCCACATAGGTGTTGCGCAGCACCAGCCGGCCCAGCACGCACACCAGCAGCAGGGCTAACCCCAGAAGTGCCACCTGCCTGACCACGTTTTTCATGAAGTACCTCGCTTGAACTTTGGTAAGGGGGAACTTCTGATTTGTCGTGGGACGACAAATCAGAAGTTGTCTCACTCTTTATACCACGCCTCCGCTTCCTTCCTGAACTGCTCCAGGGAGGGGTGGTGCATGTAGATCATGTGGCCACAGGGATAGTAGGTGAAGGAAAGCCTCTCCCGATCCTCCGGGTTCAGGAACACATGGTCATATACCCACTCGGCGGGATAAAACGGGGTGGCCAGGTCGTAATAGCCACAGAGCACCCAGAGCTTCAGGAACTTGTTCCGGGACATGATGTTGTAGATGGTTTCCTTCTGGTCGAGCACCTGGTTGTCGAGGTTGTAGCTCCAGCTGCCGCCGACCTCGCCGCTCAGGTATTCATAGGGCAGGTCGGTATGATAGTCCAGCTCCTCGCTCATGTACCGATTGAGCGCGGCGCTGAAGAAATCGCCCGTGGCGCTCATGGAGGGGTCGGCTACGCCGGCGCCGATACTGCCCTCAGTGAGAGGGCCGGTATAGCGCCCGTCGATGCGCCCCACCATCAGCTTCCGGTCCTTCAGCAGGCCGGTGCAGAAATCGTCGTTGCGGATCCTGAGGTTCGCCTGGAGCACGTCCTCCGCCTTATAGCCGATATAGGCGGCGACCTTTTGGGCGATGGCCTCCCGCTCGCCGTCGGCCAGCCGCGCGCCCTTGAACAGCGCGGCCTGGTATTCGCTCCCGGCGAAGTCGCGCACCTCGGCGATGTAGTCCTCCAGGGCCATGGACTGATATTGCTCATCCAGAACGCCGTGGTACCAGGCGATGGCCGCGTAGGTGGGCAGATAGAGCGCGTAGGTAAAATCGCTGCCCGCAAATTCCATCGAAGAGCCCATGTCGTTGATGCTGGAAATCAGCATCACGCCGTTCAGCCCCAGGGCGTAGCGCTGGGACAGGTAGTCGGCCACGCCCACGGCGCGGACGGTGCCGTAGGATTCGCCCGCGACATACTTCGGGGAGCCCCAGCGCCCGTTGCGGGTGGTGTAGAGCCGGATGAACTCGCTCACTGAGGCAATGTCGCCCTCGTAGCTGTAGAAGAGCGTGGGATCGACGCCCTCCGCCGCCCGGGAATAGCCGGTGCCCACCGGATCGATGAACACCAGGTCCGTCATGTCCAGTATGGAGCAGGGGTTGTCGACGATCCCCACCGGCAGGCTGTTCGACTGGCCGTCCTCATCCACATCCAGCCTGCGGGGGGCCAGCATGCCCATGTGCAGCCACAGGGAGCCGGAGCCGGGACCGCCGTTGAAGGCGAAGGTGACGGGCCGCGCGCTGACGTCCTCCACGCCATCCAGCGTGTAGGCGGTGAAGAACATCTGGCATTGATTGCCCTGCAGCTCCACCGGCAACCGGCCGGCGGTGGCGGTGTAGCTCAGCGCCTGCCCGGCGACCTGCGCGGTATGGTGGGTGACGGACAGCGGCTCCTCGGCCACCTCCACCGCCGCTTCGACAGGCGCATCCGGCGCGGCCTCCACGGGCACGGCCTCCGCCACGGCCTCCGCCACGGCCCCGGTCAGCACCGACAGCATGCACAGCGCAAGCACCAGCGACAACAGCTTCTTCATTTGAACCTCTCCTTTCGTAGATCGGATAAACCATACACTACCAATATATATCACTGCCAATATACATTATATCATGGGCGGGTGAGGTGAACAAGTGCATTTTTGAGGTGCTTTGAAGTCATCACAGTGTCACGATCTTCTCCTCCCCTCTTGTAGATTTATCATTTGTCTGATACAATACCCTGCGTATACAGGACCATCGAAGGGAGGCGGGCGCGGATGGGTTCGGACGCGAGGGCTGCTGCAGGCGCAAGGCGCACTGACGGGGCAAAGCCGATTGCGAAGAAAAGTGCCGTCAAAAGGACGAAGGCCCCTGCGCCGTCAAAAAGGCGCGGCACGGGCCACATGGGCCTTGTGCTCGCGGCATTTGTCGTCGCGGCGGCGCTTTTGTACCTGTCCGGCGGCACGCAGTCCCATACGGGCACCCCGGGCGCGGACGCCGAGATCGCCGCCAGCCGGGCGAAGCTGACCCAGCTGGCCCAGCAGACGCCGGTGGACCTGAACGCCGAGCTGAAGCGCCAGCGCAAGGAAGAGTTGAAGGCGAAAAAAGGCCTGCTGGTGGACGACCTGGAGGCTGAGAAGCAGAAGATACTGGCCATGACCGACGCAGACTGGAGCAAGGCGGACATCACCAGGTGGTTTGAAAACGCCGCCATCGTGGGCGATTCCATCATCCGCCAGGTGCGCCTGTTCCACTTCCTGGACGCGCCGGTGTTCGCCGAGGGCGGCATCCACATCTCGGTGGAGCTGTCGCTGCTGGACGAGGTGGAGGCCGCAGCCCCTTCGGTGATCTTCCTGTGCTTCGGCATGAACGACGTGGGCGTGTTCGAGGACCGGGTGGACCGCTATGTCGGCCGCTATACCAACGTGATCCGGCGGCTCCAGGCCAGTCTGCCCGAGGCGGTGATCTACGTCTGCGCCGCCCTGCCGGTGACGCCCGAGCGCCTGGCCGAGGAGCCCAAGTACGGCTACCTCGACCTCTACAACCGGGAGATGGAGAAGGCCTGCCCCGAGGCGGGGGCCTACTTCATCGATTCCAGCTTCATACTCGAGGCCCATCCCGAGTGGTACAACGTGGACGGGCGGCATCCCAGGGAGGAATACTATCCGATGTGGCTGACCTATCTTGCGGACCTGGCGGGGCTGAACCATGACTGAGCGCAGAGCGAACGCGAGGCCCGTGGCACGCAACACGGCACAGAGCGCGACGAGGCCCGCGACCCGGCGGGCAGCGCCGCAGGGGCGGGGCGCCGTTCATCATGCCGCACTCGAGCGTCGCTATGCCATCCTCAAGTGGGCGCTGCTGGCGGCGCTGGCGGTCTACACCGTGCTGGTGGTCGGCGCGAACGCCGCCCGGGATGTGGACTTCTCCGTCATACGCAGCGCCATCGCTGCGGCCCCCGGCGTCTCCGAGCTGAAGGTACTGGATGAAAACGGCTTCCAGGAGCGCATGGACGCCACCCCCGCGGGCTGCGAGGGCTGGTTGATGGTGGGCTCCGACGAGATCATGGACGTGTCCGAGCTGATGATCGCCAAGGCCGACGAAGCCACGCTGGACGGCCTGGAGGCGGCGGTACAGAAGCGGCTGGAGGCCCAGCTGGCGGTGTTCCGAAGCTATGGCGTGAACCAGAAGGACTTGCTGGAGGGGGCGACCCTGCTTCGGCGGGGCAACTATCTATTCTACGCCGTGGGCGAACATGCGGACCAATGGGAGGACGCGTTCCTCGCCTGCATACGTTAGGAGGGCGGACGGCACATGGTATTCAGCAGCCTGCACTTCCTGTACATATTCCTGCCCGTGGTGATGCTGGCGCATCGGTTCGCGCCCCGGCGCCTTCGCAACGGCGTGCTCCTGGCGGCCAGCATCTGGTTCTACGCCTGGGGCGAGCCGGTGTACGTGGGGCTGATGCTGTTCAGCGTGGCCTGGAACTACCTGACCGGGCTCCAGCTGGGCGCGGCGGCGCGGCCCTCCCGTAGAAGGGCAGTGCTCGCCGGCGCGGTGGCGGTGAACCTGGCCGTGCTGGGGTTCTTTAAATACTACGGCTTCCTGGTCCAGACCCTGAACGGCGCGCTGGGATTGCGCCTGCCCGACTACCAGCTGCCGCTGCCCATCGGCATATCCTTCTACACCTTCCAGGCCCTCTCCTACGTCATCGACGTGTACCGGGGCACGACGAAGCCCCAGGGGAGCCTCGTGGATTTCGCCACCTACATCACCATGTTCCCCCAGCTGGTGGCCGGCCCCATCGTGAAGTACACCGACATCGAAACGCAGCTGCATAAGCGCGGTGCGACGCTGGCCCAGGTGGGCCAGGGGCTGGAGCGGGTGATCCTCGGCCTGTCGAAGAAGGTGCTGCTAGCCAACAACCTGGGCCTGCTGGCGGACGCCATGCGCGCTTCGCCAAAGCTGTCGGTGCTGTCGGCCTGGCTGGGCGCGGCGGCCTACGCGCTGCAGATCTACTTCGATTTCAGCGGCTATTCCGACATGGCCATCGGCATGGGGCGGATGCTGGGCTTCACGTTTGCGGAGAACTTCGACTATCCCTACCGGGCTCGCAGCGTCACCGAGTTCTGGCGGCGCTGGCACATCTCCCTCTCCAGCTGGTTCAGGGATTACGTCTACATCCCCCTGGGCGGCAATCGCGTGGGTGTTGGGCGGCACATGCTGAATTTGCTGGTGGTATGGCTGCTCACCGGCCTTTGGCACGGGGCCAGCTGGAACTTCGTGCTGTGGGGGCTGTACTACGCGCTGCTGCTGATCCTGGAAAAGTACCTGACCGGCGGGGCCCTGTCGAAGCTGCCCGCCGGGGCGGCCCGGGCGATAACACTGCTGCTGGTGACGGTGGGCTGGGTGATATTCAGCAACACCGACTTCGCCGCCATGGGCCGCTACCTGGGCTGCCTGGTGGGCGTCGGCGCGCAGGGCTTTGCGGATCGCGCCTTCCTGTACGCCCTGCGCAGCAACGGATTGCTGCTGGCCTTCGCGGCGCTGTGCTGCGGACCGAATCTCAGGCAGTGGCAGCTCAGGCTGACCGGCAAGCTGCCCCTGCTGGCGGTGGTGCTGTTCGCCGGGCTGCTGATCGCCTGCACCGCGTACCTGGTGCACGGCAGCTACAATCCGTTTCTGTATTTCAGGTTTTAGAAGGTATGGCGGCAGATTGCCGCCGTTACAACTCACGCCCCGTAGCGGCGGCAACCTGCCGCCACCGTCCCAGCACCCGCGAATCAATCCGTCAAAAGAGGTGTCCGGCATGAAGAAGAAGCGCCTGTTTTTCCTGCGCGCCACGGCTGTCATGGTCCTGGCGCTGGTGGCGCTGCTGGACGTCGCCCTGCTGATTCACAGGGATCGGGCCACATCGCCGCTGGAGAACCGCAACCTCCAGCAGCGCCCGGCGCTGACGCTCCAGGGGCTGCTCTCCGGGCGCTTCGAAAGCCGCTTCGACAGCTATGTCAGCGACCAGTTCCCCCTGCGGGATCACTGGATCGCCCTGAAATCCACGCTGGACCGACTGGCAGGCCAAACGAAGTCGAACGGCGTATTCCTGGGCCGGGACGGCTATCTGATCCAGGACTTCAAGGCCCCTTCGGAGGCCGACTACCGCCGAACAATGGATGCCCTGGTGGACTTCCTGGACCGCCACGACGACCTCGCCCAGTACGTGCTGATCGCCCCCACGGCGGTAACGGTGCTGTCGGACGCGCTGCCGGCGCTTGCGGACGCAGGGGACGAGGTCGGCTATATCCACCGTCTGGCGGAGGATCTCTCCGAGACCCCGGCGACCTTCATCGACCTGCGCCCCGCCTTTGCCGAGGCGAAGGCGAGCACCCAGCTGTACTACCGCACGGACCATCACTGGACCAGCGACGGCGCACGGCTGGCCTACCTGGAGCTGGCGAGGGCGGCAAGCCTTCCCGGCGACACCGACGGCTTTGAGCGCCGCCTGCTCTCCAACCGCTTCCAGGGCACACTCAGCGCCGTCAGCGGGTTCCGCATGGACCAGAGCGAGGACCTGTGGGCGTACATCCCCGGCGACGGCGCGCCCCAGGCCGTGGTCACCTGGGTCAGCGAAAACCGGCGCAGCGCCTCGCTGTACCGGGAGGAATGCCTGGACACCCGGGACAAGTACGCCGTGTTCCTGGGGGGCAACTTCCCCCAGATCCGCATCGAGACAACCGTGAACAACGGGCGCGTCCTGCTGATTTTGAAGGATTCCTACGCCAACTGCCTGATCCCGTTCCTGACGGCGGGCTATCAAAAGCTGGTGGTGGTCGATCCCCGCTACTTTACCGGCGACCTGGAGGTGCTGATGGAGGCCGAGGGCGTCAATGAGGTGCTGATCCTCTACAACGCCGAGACCCTGGCGGAGGACACGGCGCTGCGGGGGGATATTGAATAAAGCAACCGTGCCTTCCCTTCATAGGGAAAAGGCGCGGTTGCTTTGACGGGCCGGCTTACCGCCACTGGAACGTGGCCATGCCGTAGATGTAGATGAACAGTATGGCCGCGGGGACGAACCACTGAAACAGCGGCTTCATCCAGTGCCGGACCTTCATGCCCTTGCCGGCGTTGGCCTCGGCGATGAAGCGCTCCCAGCCCCAGCCAAATTTGTTGCAGCAGAACAGCGCGAACACCAGCGATCCCAGGGGCAGCACGTTGGTGCTGACGATGAAATCCCAGAAGTCCAGCCAGGCAGTGCCCTCGGCAAAGGGCTGGAACTTGAACACGCTGTAGCCCAGGGCCGTGGTCAGGGCCAGCAGGAAGATGCCGATGCCGCAGATCAGGCTGCCCTTGGGGCGGCTCCAGCCGGTCAGCTCGCGCACCATGGCGAGGATGTTTTCGCACACGGCCAGTACCGTGGACATAGCCGCGAACACCATAAACAGGAAGAACAGCGTGCCCCACCAGCGGCCCCCGGCCATGTTCACGAACACGGTGGCCATGGTGTCGAACAGCAGGCTCGGGCCCCGGTTGACCTCCAGGCCGTAGGAGAAGCAGGCAGGGAACATGATCAGGCCCGCGATCAGCGCCACGAAGGTATCCAGCACGATGACGTGCACCGCCTCCCCCATCAGCGCGCGGGTCTTGTCGATGTAGCTGCCGAAGATGGCCATGCTGCCCATGCCGATGGAAAGCGTGAAGAATGCCTGGTTCATCGCGCCGACGATCACGCTGCCGTCGATCTTTTTGAAGTCGGGCACCAGGTAGAAGCTGACGCCGTCCTTCGCGCCGGGCAGGGTCAGGCTGTGGCCCGCCAGCACCAGCAGCAGCACCAGCAGCGCCACCATCATGAACTTGGTCACCCGCTCAAGGCCGCCCTGCAGCCCGAAGCTGAGGATCAGAAAGGCCAGCGCCACCGTGATCGCCATGAAGATCACGTTCACCGACGGGTTGGTGATCATCGGCACGAAGCCCAGGTCCTGCACCTGGCCGGTGGCGAAGCGGTAGAAGTAGTAGATGATCCAGCCGGTGACCACGGTGTAAAAGGCCATCAGCGCGATGTTGCCGATCAGCGATACCGCCCCCATGAATCCCCATTTTCCCTTGGGCTTCTGCAGCTTCTGGAACAGGTACACCGGGCTGGTCTGCGCCGCGCGCCCCGCGGCGAACTCCATTACCATGACCGGCAGGCCCAGCAGCAGCAGACACAGTATGTACACCACCACGAAGCCGCCGCCGCCAAACTGGCCGCACATCCAGGGGAACTTCCAAACATTGCCGCAACCGATGGCGCAGCCCGCCGACAGCATGATAAAGCCAAGCCGACTGCCCAGTCGCTCTCTCTTGTCCATGATTTGGTCTCTCCTTCCAGTATTAAAGAACGAAGGTACCTGTTCATTCGTTATGTAACTTCTGATTTGTAGTGGGGATAACAAGGCAATAGGAATGGCTGGTAGCGCAACCAACACCCCGACAAATCAGAATTTAAACCGAATGAATAGATACGAACGAAGCTATTGTACAACAAAAGTTGGAAACAATCAAGTATGAATAAACAGGAGAAATCATGCGTTAAACCGTGCCACCATGAATGAAAGCGGTCTAACGAGGCGGGAGATCGCTCCTACGAGACATGTCCACAGTAGATACTACAGGGCTATTCATTTTTTCTTCCGCGCCAGCCGCCTGCGCAGCCTGCGGCGCTGGTCGGCCAACCGCACCGCGCTGGACGCGATCACCGTCATACAGACCACCAGCACAAAACACTTCACCGGCTCCTTCAAAAACAGATCCAGCCCCGGACGGATGCGGTCCACCAGCAGCAGGAGCAGCATCACCACGCAGAGTCCGGCGCTGAGCCCGGGAAGCAGCCTTCGAACCGTCTTCATGTGTCCGCCTCCTTGCCCTTCGCGGCGTGCCTGGGACGATGTGCTGTCGATGTCGGCGTCGCCGGGGCCGCAGCGGGAGTTTGCTCCGCCCTTGAAGCCTTGCGGCGCTTTGGCCCGGGCAGCAACAGGTCGCACAGCACCAGCGCGCACATCGCCAGCAGCAGGCCCTTCGTCAGACGGTTGTCAATAAAGTTCATCGCAGTGTTGACCCGGTCGATCAGGAAGAACACGATGAACATGTTCGCGATCAGTATGGCCCCGTGGGGCAGCATCGCACGCATTTTCCTGAGCATGTCGCAGCCTCCTCACGTAACCTCGTCGACGACGATGATGAAGTCGCTGGCGCTGCGCCCGCCGCCGGAGGGTCGGTTCACCAGCTTGTCGCCCTTGGCCAGAAGCGAGGTCTGCCCACCGTCCATGTTGTAAGCCGCGACACAGCCCAGGCCCTCCATCACCTTGGACAGGCCGTCCAGCTTCACGCCCTTGGATTCCTCCAGCCGCCCGTCCACCACCACAAAGCAGTAGTGCCCCGGTTCGTAGTAGCCGAAGGCCGAGCGGGGATGGCGCTTCTTCATGTTGCTGTCGGCGTTGAATTCGGTCATGGCATGGCCCGCGTCGTCCAGCAGACGGGGGCCGAAGTGCCAGCACTGGTAAGCGCCGGCCTCCATGATGCGCTTCGCGTCGAACTGCTCGGGGGCAAGCGTCTCAAAGCTGCCGTCCCAGTAGAGCACGGCCACATCCCGTATGTTCTTCGCGTCGCGGTAGAGGGTGCCGTTGCGCGCCACCACGCCGAAATCCCGGGAGCCGTAATAGTCGCCGTTCATGGTGACCACGCTGCCCGTGCGCCGGGCGACTTTGGTGATCCACTCCTTGTAGCCCCGGCCAAAGGTGTCCTCCGCCAGTGCCGTTTTCAGGCAGGATATATCGGCGATGTAAATGTCCGCGTAGTACACCCGGGACATCAGCTCGTCGAAATAGCGCTTTTGAAAGGTAATGTTCAGGTTGGCGCTTTGGTAGGTGCTGTCGGTTTTGATGACCTCGCCGTCGGTGAACTTATCCGCGTACTTGTTTCGAAAACTGCCGACGGGCTCGGGCGTGGGCTCGGACGTGACCTCCGGGGCCGCGTCCTCGTCGTCATCGCCTTCGGCCCGCACGGCCCCGGCGGTGGATCGGGGCGCCTCGGTCCGCTGTATGGAGGCCCGAGTGGATACGATGCCCGTGGCCTGCTGGGCGCTGGGGAGCACGTGGTGGGGCAGCGCGTAGAGCACCAGCGCCACGCCCAGGGCCAGCAGGTGGGCCACCGCAACCATCCACGCCGGCTTCGGCTGGCGGCGCAGCTGCGCCGTCAACCACCTTTCCCGCTGCTGGGGCTTCCCCTTCCCCTTCCCCTTGTCGCCGGCCATAGGCGCCATCCCCCGAATCTCCCGTATCGTCACGACACAACACAAGCGCAAAATATTGCATTCAGTTTATCACAGAGGGAAGAATCTGTCAATCGCAAGTTCAATGATTGTTTTGGGACAAGGGGACGGTTCTCTTGTCCCACTTTCCAACCCTGAATTATCACCTGACTGGGACAAATGTCAAGGGGACGGTTCTCTTGACAACCTTTCAGCGCAAAAAGCTGTCAGCAGAACCGTCCCTTGACAATGCACTCTAAACTCTACAAACTACCGCGCATTCCCGGATGCCATAGAAGCGCAGCCTTTCCATCACTTCCCCGTCGATGCGCTCGCCGCACACGGCGATGGGCACGCAGGGCGGACAGCTGAGGGCTGACTCGGCCAGCACACGGCCCTCGCACTGCGCCACAGGCAGCGTCTGCCTCGGTGCAAAAGTCGCCTCCCGGATGGACAGGACCCGCTCCGGGGCGCGGAAAGCCGGCGTCATATGAGTCAGCGGTCCCCGTTGTGGGATCGACAGCAGCGCCACCTCCAGCCTGTGCATATCTTCTCCGGCGTTGGCCGGCGAGGGCATCAGCGTCAGGTAATCCGGATCGTGGAATTCGGCCCAGATGCCCTTTTCCGACAGCGCCGCCGCCAGGGTGTCGCCGGTATAGCCGTATTCCCCGGCGCAGAGCGTCAGCTTCATGGGCTCGTCGCCGGTCATGGCATAGCCATGGCGTATCAGCGCCGCCTTCAAAGCCGCGATCTCCGGCAGGAACGCCACCAGCCGGTCGGGCAGGGTCGAAAGATACGGGTTGCAGGCGTCCAGCGACTGCAATACCAGCCAGGAGGGGCTGGAGGAGCCGAACAGCGCCAGCGCCGCCTTGACCCATTGGGGGTCCATTCCCAGGCCAGCGCTGACGTGCAGGTAGGCCGCGCCGGTGAGGGTGGGCAGCGTCTTGTGGGCGGAATCGCAGCACAGGTCCGCGCCCAGGTCCATCGGATGCCAGGAGTGGCGCAGGAAGCGGAGGTAGGCCCCGTGGGCCCCGTCCACCAGCAGCAGGGCGTCATGCCGGTGGCAAACGTCGGCAATGGCGGCGATATCCGGGATGTGGCCCAGGTAATCCGGGCTGGTCAGGTACACGACGCGGCAGCGCCCGCCCAGCCGGTCCAGGGCGGCCTCCACGTCCCGGGCGGTCACATTGCAGCTGTGATAGCCCGCGCCGGCGGAAGGATAGAGCCATTCCACCCCAAAGCCCAGCAGCGCCGCTGCGCTGATAAAGGCCCGATGGGCGTTGCGCCCCGCCAGCACCGTCGCGTCCGCCACCCCGCCGGTGTGCTCCAGCGCCAGCAGCAGCATTGAGCGGATCGCCTGGGAGCTGCCCTCGGCGACGTAGAAGGTCGGCGCGCCGAACAGCGCCGAGGCGTTGGCCTCGCTTTCGGCGATGATGCCATCGGCGGCATACAGCTCGCCCGCGCCGTCGATCTCGGTGATGTCCAGCGCCTCCACGCCCAGCGGCCCGACGCCCTTGTGCCCGGGCATGTGCAGCCGCACGGGGTTCCCTGCCGCGTAGGCGCGGACGAAGTCGCATATGGGCGTCGCAATCATGTCCCGTCTCCGAACTGCCGGTCGATCTCCACCATGATGGCGCACTCCATGCGCTTTTTAAACAGCTCACAGCCGTATTCGTACACGCCGGTGACGCTGCCGGTGGCGTGCCAGGCGTTGGCGGCGCAGCCGCCGGAGCAGTACAGCCGCGCCCAGCAGTCCCGGCACTCCGGGCGGGCGTAGACATTGCAGGCGGCGAACTGGGCCTGCACGGAGTCGTTGGTGACCCCCTGCCAGACGTCGCCCAGCTTAAAATCCGTCTCGCCGACGAACTGGTGGCAGGGATACAGGTCGCCCCAGGGGGTGACGGCCATGTACTCGGTGCCGCTGCCGCAGCCGGAGATGCGCTTGTAGACGCAGGGCCCGCCGGTCAGGTCGATCATGTAGTGGTAGAAGGTGAAGGGGCGGCCCTGGCGGCGGCGCTCGATCATCAGCCGGGCCAGGTCCTCGTACTGCCTGAGCACCACGGGCATATCCTCCACCGTCAGCGCGGCAGGGTCGCCCTCGGCGCAGACCACGGGCTCCATGCTCAGCTGGTCGAAGCCCAGATCCAGCATGCACTGTATGTCCTTCAAAAAGTCCGGGTTGGCATGGGTGAAGGTGCCCCGCATGTAGTAGCCCTTCCCGCCCCGCGCCTGCACGAACCGCTGGAACTTGGGAACGATCCGGTCCCAGCTGCCGTTTCCGGCGTAGTCCACCCGGCAGGCGTCGTGGATCGCCTTGCGCCCGTCCAGGCTCAGCACCACGTTGTGGCACTGGCGGTTGGCGAAGTCGATCACGTCGTCGTCCACCAGCATGCCGTTGGTGGTCAGCGTGAAGCGGAAGTTCTTCCCCTTCTCCTTTTCAATGGAGCGGGCGTAGGCCACTAGCCGCTTGACCACGTCGAAGTTCATCAGTGGCTCGCCGCCGAAGAAGTCCACCTCCAGGTTGCGACGGGTGCCGGAGTGCTCGATCAGGAAGTCCAGCGCACGCTGGCCCACCTCGTAGCTCATCACGGCCCGCTCGCCATGGTACTTGCCCTGGCTGGCAAAGCAGTAGGCGCAGTTCAGGTTGCAGGTGTGGGCCACGTGCAGGCACAGGGCCTTGACCACGCCGGAGGTGCGCTTCTTCAATTCGCCTGCCATCGGCTCGAACACGTCCGGGGCGAACAGCTTTCCCGCGTCCCTCAGGGCAGTCACCTGGTCCAGGCACTCCTGGAACTCAGCAGCGGGCACGTCGGGATACTTCTCCCCCACCCGCCGGAGGATTTCCGCCTTGTCGTCCGTTCCGCCGTCCATCAGGGCGATGATGACATAGGCCGCGTCGTCCACCACGTGCACCGAGCCGGAGCACACGTCCAGCACGATGTTGTAGCCGCCCAGCTTGTATTGATGTATCATATATATCCATTCTCCCGCATGCCATAAATGCCGCCTGTACAGGCGGCATTTATGGTTTTACCGTTGTCGATTACTTGTCGGCCTTCTGCTCGCACTGCTGGTTGGCGATGCCGCAGCTGGTCTTGCATGCGGACTGGCAGGAGGTCTGGCACTCGCCGCAGCCGCCGTTCTTGGCGCTGTCGCACAGGTTGCGGGTTTCGATGGTCTTGATATGCGTCATGTTGATTTCCTCCACATACTATGATAGATATATCATAGCAGAGGAAGCGCCGATTGTCAATCGGTTGGGAAGGTTTTAACTGAATCCTCTTTGACATCCCCCTTTCAGCGGTGCTATCATAGATGGCGGCATTATCATCGAAACGAGGGCATACAGTATGGAATTACAGGGGATTTATCGCGCACTGGGGGTCAGCCCGGCGGTTTACGACTTTGGCCAGCAGGTGCTCGATGGCCTGCGGGAGCGGTTTGATCGTGTGGACGCGGTGGCGGAATACAACCAGGCGAAGGTGATCGCCGCCATGCAGAAGAACCGGGTCAGCGCCCCCTGCTTCGCGGCCACCACCGGCTACGGCTACGACGACGTGGGCCGGGACACGCTGGAGAAGGTCTATGCCGACGTGTTCCACACCGAGGCGGCGCTGGTACGCCCGCAGATCACCTGCGGCACCCACGCGCTGGCGGTGGCGCTGTCGGCCAACCTGCTGCCCGGCGACGAGCTGCTCAGCCCCGTGGGGCGGCCCTACGACACGCTGGAGGAGGTCATCGGCATCCGGGAATCGAAGTGCTCGCTGAAGGAGTACGGCGTCTCCTACCGGCAGGTGGACCTGCTGGAGGACGGCGGCTTCGACTGGGAGGGCATCCGCGCCGCCATCAACGAAAAAACGAAGCTGGTGACGATCCAGCGCAGCAAAGGCTACGCCACCCGGCCCACCTTCTCTGTGAAGCAGATTGGCGAGCTGATCACCTTCGTCAAGTCCGTCAAGCCCGGGCTCAACGTGATGGTGGACAACTGCTACGGAGAATTCGTAGAGATGACCGAGCCCTCTGACGTGGGCGCTGACATGACAGTGGGCAGCCTGATCAAAAATCCCGGCGGCGGCCTTGCCCCCATTGGCGGCTACATCGCAGGCAGCGCCGAATGCGTATCCCGCTGCGCCTTCCGGCTGAGCGCCCCCGGCCTGGGCCAGGAGGTCGGAGCGAACCTGGGCATCATGCCCGCCTTCTACCAGGGGCTCTTCATGGCCCCCACGGTGGTCGCCGGCGCGTTGAAGGGCGCGATATTCGCCGCGAACCTCTATGAAAGGCTGGGCTTTAAGGTCATTCCCGGCGGCGGCGAGGACCGCCACGACATCATACAGGCCGTGGAGTTGGGCTCCCCCGAGGCCATGCGCGCCTTCTGCCACGGCATACAGGCCGCCGCGCCGGTGGACAGCTACGTCATCCCCGAGCCCTGGCCCATGCCCGGCTACGACAACGATGTGATCATGGCCGCCGGGGCGTTCGTGCAGGGCAGCTCCATCGAGCTGAGCGCCGACGGCCCCATCCGAGAGCCCTACGCCGTGTACTTCCAGGGCGGCCTGACCTGGTACCACGCGAAGCTGGGCATACTGATGAGCCTTCAGAAGCTGGTGGACGCGGGACTGGCAAGCCTGTAACCTACGGCTGTATTCGGTCACAGGGGATATCCCTGATGTTATAGTAAACGACAAAAGAGATTTTACTTAAAGGAGCAGAGCGACCTCAACTGATCGTTGGGGGAAGCCCATACCTCAAAGGCTGAATCGACCGTCGATTCAAGGAGGGAAAGCGAT
>JAFRJF010000217.1 GCA_017432405.1 Clostridia bacterium
GCGCGGCTGACGCAGTACCGGCTGAAGAAGCTGGAGGAGAAGGTGGACAAGCACAACAGCGTCATCGAGCGCACCTTCAAGCTGGAGGGGCGCATGACGGAGGTTGAGCACGACATTCGGGACCTGAAGGAAAGGAGATAGGAAAATGAGAGATTGGGGCAAGTGGTTCAAGGCCGCGGGCGTGCGCGCCATCAAGACGGTGGCCCAGACGGCCGTGGCGACGATCGGCACGTCCGCCGCCATGGGCGACGTGAACTGGAAGCTGGTGCTGTCCTCCAGCGTCCTCGCGGGCATCCTCAGCCTGCTGACCAGCGTGGCGGGGCTGCCGGAGGTGGAGGAGGGATAATTTTCACCCAGCCCGCCAAAAAATAAACATATGTTCGATTCCAATGCGGGGTGGGTTGTGCTATAATGAACTCACAAAAGCGACGGACGGTGCGTCCGCGAGAATATGTATATGGAGGATTTGACGATGGCAGCGGAGAAGAAGGCCGAAAAGAAGCCCGCGACCCGGCAGTTCGGGGACGACAGGAAGAAGGCGCTGGAGGTGGCGCTGGGCAAGATCGAGAAGGACTTTGGCAAGGGCTCGGTGATGAAGCTGGGCAGCGCCAGCGCGACCCAGGTGGAGGTCATCCCCACTGGCAGCCTGCAGCTGGACTTCGCGCTGGGCGTGGGCGGACTGCCCAAGGGCCGCATCGTCGAGATCTACGGGCCCGAGAGCTCGGGCAAGACCACGGTGGCGCTGCACTGCGTGGCCCAGGCCCAGAAGGCCGGCGGCACCGCGGCGTTCATCGACGCCGAGCACGCGCTGGACCCGGTGTACGCCTCGAAGCTGGGGGTGGACATCAACGAGCTGTACGTCTCCCAGCCCGACAACGGCGAACAGGCGCTGGACATCTGCGAGGCGCTGGTGCGCTCCGGAGCCATCGACATCGTCGTGGTGGACAGCGTGGCCGCGCTGGTGCCCAAGGCCGAGATTGAGGGCGACATGGGCGACAGCCACGTGGGCCTGCAGGCGCGCCTGATGAGCCAGGCGCTGCGCAAGCTGACCGGCGTCATCTCCAAGACCAACGCCGTGGTGATCTTCATCAACCAGCTGCGTGAGAAGGTGGGCGTGCTCTACGGCAATCCTGAGACCACCACCGGCGGCAAGGCGCTGAAGTTCTACGCGTCGATCCGCATCGACATCCGCAAGAGCGAGCCCATCAAGGAGGGCAAGGAGATCATCGGCAACCGCACCAAGATCAAGATCGTCAAGAACAAGGTGGCCCCGCCCTTCCGCACCTGTGTGGTGGACATGCTTTACGGCGAGGGCATCAGCCGCGAGGGCGAGCTGCTGGACATCGCCGTGGAGCAGGGCCTGGTGCAGAAGTCCGGTTCCTTCTATTCCTACAACGGCGAGCGCATCGGCCAGGGCCGGGACAACGCCCGCAGGTTCTTCCGCGACAACCCCGAGGCCTACGACGCGGTGGAGGCGAAGATCCGCGAGAGCTTCAAGAGCGGCGGCATCGAGGCCCCTCTGGAGACGCCCGAGATACCCGAGGAGGACGACGAGGCGCTGGACGACGAGGAATTCGAGTTGGACGAGTGACAGGTGGGAACAGAGCACGCATATTTGCGGGGCGGCGTAATGCCGTCCCGCTGTTTTTGGGCTGAGCACTTTGAAACAGAGCAGTTGTTCAGTCGGGTAAATACTGATTTGTCGCGCACAGCTCGATAAATCAGTATTTAATCACTTCCCTACCAAATCGAATAAAATTCAACTGTTATCAAAAGATTATCAAACTTCATGGCGATATGGGGGAAGAAATTCAAAGGAATTTCAACCTTCTTCCAAAGCGATTGCATTTCCATAAAGTGTTGGTTGTGTTAAAATGCAACTGTAAACGGCAGGAATGCCGTAATAATGAACGGAGGTATTTTCCCATGAAGAAACTGTTGGTTCTGGTTCTGGCCCTGTGCCTGGTGCTGAGCATGGTTGCCAGCGCTTCCGCCCTGACCATCGCGTTCTCCCAGATCGGCCAGGAGTCCGACTGGCGTACCGCCAATACCGATAGCGTGACCGCGGCCATCGAAGGCCATGAGGGCTGGGAGTTCGTGTACTCTGACGGCCAGCAGAAGCAGGAGAATCAGATTCAGGCTCTGCGCAACTTCATCACCCAGGGCGTCGACTACATCCTGTTCACCGGCGTTGTCACCTCCGGCTGGGACGAGGTCCTGACCGAGGTCAACGAGGCTGAGATCCCGCTGATCCTGCTCGACCGCATCCCCGATTGCGCGGACAAGATCGAGTACAAGGCCGCTTTCGGCGGTGACTTCCCGCTCGAGGGTCGTCGTCAGATCCAGTGGGCCGCCAAGTACCTGGAGAGCATCGGCAAGACCGAGGGCGTCAAGGTGGCCATCATGGAAGGCACCACCGGTTCCGACGCGCAGGTCGGCCGCACCGAGGGCAACCTGGCCGCTCTGAAGGATTACCCCTGGATGGAGGTTGTCGGCCAGCAGACCGGTAACTTCACCCGCGCCGAAGGCCAGGCCCTGATGGAGAGCTGGCTGAAGTCCATCGACCAGATCGACGTGCTGATCGCTCAGAACGACGACATGGCCCTGGGCGCCATCGACGCCATCAAGGCTGCCGGCAAGGTTCCCGGCAAGGACATCATCATCGTGGGCTGCGACTCCGTCAAGGCCGCCTTCGAAGCCATCGTGGCCGGCGACATGAACGCCACCATCGAGTGCACCCCCCTGTATGGCCCCTTCGTCGTGAAGGCCATCGAGGACCTGGAAGCTGGCGTCGAGTACGACAAGACCGTCGTGCATCCCGAAGAGGGCGTGTATGACTGCGTCGGCGGCATCGAGGTCGAGGGCACCACTTCCGTGCTGGCTGCGGACGTCATCAACGAGCGCCAGTATTAATCCCAACGGGTTATCCCACAATGGTCCTGCTGCTTAAGTAGCTCAGACTTGCGCGGGGCGGCGGGTTTCCCGCCGCCCCGCGCTTTGCATCACAGCCAATCGCATGTTACATGGAATCGGCGCCAACAGATCCTTCGCTTTGCTCAGGATGACGCCTGTGCGCGTCGTTGTCATCCCGGGCGAAGCGAAGGACCTGTGCGAAACAAAATCGAGCCGCTATCGACTTTGCAAGGAATATAGGTAACGATTCAGTTCAGCATGACAAATTCTGATTTATCGAGCATTGCTTAATAAATCAGAATTTGCAAGCCGAAACGATCACGAACAAAGGAGGAATTGCTTTGCCGGAAAACATACTGGAAATGAAGGGCATTGAGATCCAGTTCCCCGGCGTCAAGGCGCTGGACGGGGTGGATTTCTTCCTTCGCGCCGGCGAGGTTCACGCGCTGCTGGGCGAGAACGGCGCGGGCAAATCCACGCTGATCAAGTGCCTGACGGGCGTCAACCACAAGGACGCCGGCACGATACTGTTCGAGGGAAGGGAGATCACCCCCACCAGCCCCCAGAACGCCATCGAGATGGGCATCTCCACCGTGTTCCAGGAGATCAACCTCTGCCCGAACCTGACGGTGGCTGAAAACATATTCGTCGGCCGCAAGGGATTCAAGAAGAAGATCATCAACGCCAAGGCGAAGGAATTGATGAAGCGCTTCCACCTGGACATCGACGTCACCCGCCCGCTGTCCAACTACTCCACCGCCGTGCAGCAGATGGTGTCCATCGCCCGGGCGGTGAACATCGATTCCAAGATATTGATACTGGACGAGCCCACCTCCTCGCTGGATGAAAACGAGGTGCAGCTGCTGTTCAACGTCATGCGCGAGCTGAAGAGTGAGGGCATGGGCATCATATTCATCACCCACTTTCTGGACCAGATCTACGCCATCTCCGACCGCATGACCATACTGCGCAACGGCCACCTGGTGGGCACCTACGACATCGGCGAGATCAACAAGCTGCAGTTGGTCACGCTGATGGTGGGCAAGGACATGGAGAACATATTCGACATGCACCCCGCCGACGTGGACCCGGACGCCCCGGTGATGCTGGACGCCGACCACATCGGCGCGCCCGGGGCGGTGTCCGACATCAGCCTGAGCATGAAGAAGGGCGAGCTGGTGGGCTTCGCGGGCCTGCTGGGCTCCGGCCGCACCGAGACCGCCGAGATGATCTTCGGCGCCAACCGCCCCACCAGCGGCAAGCTGAGCCTGAAGGGCAAGACCGTGGACGTGAAGAAGCCCTTCGACGCCATCATGGCGGGCGTGGCCTTCTGCCCCGAGGACCGCAAGCGCGACGGCATCGTCGGCGACCTGTCCATTCGCGAGAACATCATGCTGGCCGTGCAGGCCAAGCGGGGCTTTTTGCACCCGCTGAGCCGCGCCGAGCAGAACGAGCTGGCGGACCGCTACATCAAGGCGCTGTCCATCGCCACGCCGGACGCCGAGAAGAAGATCGGCGAGCTGTCCGGCGGCAACCAGCAGAAGGTGATACTGGCCCGGTGGATGGCCACCCAGCCCGACCTGCTGATCCTGGACGAGCCCACCCGCGGCATCGACGTCGGCGCGAAGGCCGAGATCCAGCGTCTGATGCTGGAGATGTGCAAGGACGGCGTTTCCGTCATATTCATCTCCTCCGAGCTGGAGGAGGTCATCCGCTGCTCCAACCGCATCGTCATCATGCGCGACGGCAAGAAGGCCAGCGAGTTGGAGGGCCCCTTCGACGCCAATACCCAGAGCCGCATCCTGCAAATCATTGCCGAGGGAGGTGACGCGCAGTGAAGAAAAAGGCATACCTGATCTTCCTGATCCTGGGCCTGATCGTACTGGCCGTGGGCGTGTTCTTCTTCGGCAGGATCTGCGCCGTCAAGGACAGCATCTATGCCAAGTACGGCCTGAGCTTTTCCGATGCCAGCATCGGATCGGTGTTCATCAACGACCATGACGAGGCCGCTGTGAAGGCGGACTTCGACGCCGCGGTGCTGCAAACCGCCATCAGTGGCGAAAGCACCGCGACCGACGCCGCCGAGGCGGCTGAGCCGGAAGCGGCTGACGCCACCGGGGAAGCCGCTCCCGCCGAGGAGGCCGCCCCTGTCGAGGAGGCCGCCCCCGCCGAGGACGCCATCGAGGCCATCTCCGAGGGCTCGCCCTACGACGCGGTGATCGGCAGCTTCGGCAAGGTCCAGAGCCTGCGCACCGCCTGGAAGCTGCAGGGCATCTTCATCGGCGCGGGCCTGCTGCTGTGCCTGGTGGCTGTGGCGCTGGTGCTGCGCTCCAGGAACCTGGACTTCGCCGCCATCATGCGCTCGAAGATCACCTGGGCCGTCATCGCGGAGATACTGATACTGATTGTCTGCCTGATCATCCGGCCCGAGTTCTTCAACATCAGCTACCAGCCCTCCAACCGGATGCTGTACGGCAACCTGGTGGACATCGTGAACCGCTCCGCCGAGATCACCATCATCGGCATGGGCATGACGATGGTCATCGCCCTGGGCGGCACCGACCTGTCGGTGGGCGCGCTGGTGGCCGTGTCCGGCGCGCTGGCGCTGAAGCTGATGCGCTGGGATCCCACTAACCCCCTGTACCAGACCCCTGGCGACTATTCCGTGTATCCGTTCATACTGGTGCTGCTGGTGCCGCTGCTGGTGTGTCTGCTGATGGGCGCGTTCAACGGCGTGCTGGTGGGCCAGCTGAAGCTGCAGCCCATCATCGCCACGCTGATTTTGATGGTGTCGGGCCGCGGCATCGCCCAGATCATCACCAACGGCAAGCAGTACACCACGATGTACAGCCCCTTCCGGGTGATCGGCCAGGGCTCATGCCTGTTCCTGCCGACGCCCATCGTCATCACCGTGCTTGTGGTGGCGGCGGTGATGCTGTTCGTGCGCAAGACCGCCTTCGGCACCTTCGTGGAATCCGTGGGCATCAACCCCAGCGCTTCCAGGCTGTCGGGCATCAATTCCAAGGTGGTCATACTGATCGTGTTCGCGATGACCGGCTTCCTGGCGGGCATTTCCGGCCTGATCTACTCCAGCCGCATCATGTCCAACGACTCCAACAACGCCGGCATCAACTATGAGACTGACGCCATCCTCTCGGTGGTCATCGGCGGCACGAGCATGACCGGCGGCAAGTTCAGCCTGGCGGGCACCATCGTGGGCTCCATCATCATCCGCACCATCGTGACCTTCGTCTACTACTTCGGCGTTTCTCCGGATTCCACGATGGCCTTCAAGGCCCTGATCATCGCGGTGATCATCGTGCTGCAGTCCGAGCCCGTGCGCAACTGGATGGCCAAGCGCTCCCAGGCCCGGGCCATGGTGAAAGGAGGCGTGGCCAAGTGAACAAGAAGCAGAGCCTATTGAGCCGCATCATGAACCCGAAGTACATCATGGTGTACGCCACCGTGATCATCTTCCTGATCATCTATGCCTACGGTGCGATCCGCTATGGCAGCATCGGCTTCACCACGCTGCGCACCTTCGTCAACTTCTTCTCCGACAACGCCTACTACGGCATCAGCGCCGTGGGCATGACTATGGTGCTGATCACCGGCGGCATCGACCTGTCGGTGGCTTCCGTGGCTTCGCTGACGGGCATGATCATCGCCTTTGGCTACGAGCGCATGGGCATCTCCCCGGTCGTCACCATGCTGTTCTCCATCGTGGTCGGCGTGGGCCTGGGTACCCTGATGGGCGCGGCGATCCACTACCTGAACGTGCCGCCCTTCATCACCACCCTGACAGGCAACTTCCTGGCCCGAGGCATCTGCAGCCTGATCTCCAGGGAGTCCATCAGCATCAACCACCCGCTGATCGATGCCCTGGCGGGCTTCAAGATCACGCTGTACCATATGGTGGACGGCGAGTGGGTGAAGATCAAGCCCATCACCAACATCAACCTCACGGTCATCATATTCATCGTGATGATCATACTGGGCACCCTGCTGCTGCAGCACACCCGCTTCGGCCGTAACGTCTACGCCATCGGCGGCAGCGAATCCAGCGCCAAGCTGATGGGCCTGCCCGTGGGCAAGACCAAGGTGGCGGTCTACGCCATCAACGGCTTCTGCTCGGCGCTGGCCGGCATCGCCTATGTGCTGGTGGTCAAGTCCGGCTGGAACATGGCGCTGCAGGGCGGCGAATTGGAGGTCATTTCCAGCGCCGTCATCGGCGGCACGCTGCTCACCGGCGGCGTGGGCTACATGGTGGGCACGATGTTCGGCGTGCTGCTGAAATCGGTCATCCCCGCCATCATCAACTTCAACGGCACCCTGTCCTCCTGGTGGGGCAAGATCGCCACCGGCGCGCTGCTGCTGCTGTTCATCGTGATCCAGCAGCTGGTGGTCAGCTACACCGGCAAGAAGAAGGCGAGCTGAGCACAGCCTCCCCGATTCCCCGGCCCGGGCGGGTGGGGGAATCGGGGATTTGTCTGTTATTGCTTTCACGGGTTGCAATCATCGAAGAAATATGTTAAAATGGATTTGCACTACAGGAAAGGAGACACATGGCCGGCGGCACCCGCGCCATGATGGAATACCGCCATGAGAATTCACAAATCCGCGGAGGACTACCTGGAGATGATCCTGCGCCTGAACGAGGAAAAGGGCTACGCCCGCTCTGTGGACATCGCCACGGGCCTGGGCGTCAGCAAGCCCTCGGTGAGCGTGGCCATGAAGCAGCTGCGCGAGGGGGGCTACATCCTCATGGACAAGGACAACTACATCTCCCTGACCGACACCGGCATGGAGATCGCCCAGCGCATCTACGAGCGCCACAAGGTGCTCACCCGGATGCTGACGATGATCGGCGTGGACGAAAAGATCGCCGAGGACGACGCCTGCAAGGTGGAGCACGACATCTCCGTGCAGACCTTCACTGCACTCAAGGACCAGCTTGAGAAGATGGAGGCCAAGCGGCGGTAGGGGAGACGGGACCTGTCTCAGGGAGGAAGCTGCATCAAACAGCCGCAGGGACGCCGCAACGGCGCCCCTGCGGCCTTTAAGGCAGCACACAAAAACCCGAACCGCCACCGGTTCGGGTTGTTGTGCATAAAAAGTGGAGCATAGGGGACTCGAACCCCTGACCTCTACACTGCCAGTGTAGCGCTCTAGCCAACTGAGCTAATGCCCCGTGTTCGCGGCGGGAGATGGGATTTGGTGGAGCATAGGGGACTCGAACCCCTGACCTCTACACTGCCAGTGTAGCGCTCTAGCCAACTGAGCTA